>NZ_JBCOSQ010000068.1:0-28924 GCF_040920905.1 Butyricimonas sp. RTP31003st1_G1_RTP31003_210430
TCACCAGCTCCTCCTCTGTTTATAGAGGAGGTGGCACGAAGTGACGGAGGAGTTTTTTGAGGATAAAATGACTTTTGGGACAGCCTCATTTTTTATCGTAACTTATTTGTCCTACATTTGCACCCGCTAATTGCATTGGGTGTGCAATATATTGTAAAACAGATCACGGGGAGCCGTGATTCTTAAAGTGCGAGAACGATAAATGAAAGAGTTGGATTTGACACAAGGCCGGGTGCCAAAGGTATTACTTCAGTTTGCAGTCCCGTTTTTAATTGCGAATGTTCTTCAAGCGTTATATGGTGGTGCGGATTTATTTGTCGTGGGACAATATGATGATGCGGCCAGCGTTGCCGCAGTTGCTATTGGTAGTCAGGTGATGCAGACCATCACGGGAATCATTCTTGGGCTCACGACGGGGACGACGGTGTTGATTGCTATTGCCACGGGAGCGAGGGACGATCGACAGGTGGCCTCGACAATCGGTTCATCTATTTGGTTATTTGCCTTGTTGGGTATATCGCTTACATTGGTTATGACTCTGAGTCATGGAGCGATAGCTTCGCTAATGCATACACCCGTGGAAGCGATGCGTGACACGAAACATTACATTTTGATCTGTTCCATTGGAATTCCTTTCATCATGGGCTATAACGTCATTTGTGGTATTCTCCGCGGACTGGGCGATTCCAAAACACCTCTCTATTTCGTGGGATTAGCCTGCGTGATTAATATTGTGCTTGATTTCATCCTGGTCGGGTATTGCGGTATGCGGGCGGCGGGGGCTGCCATAGCGACCATCTCGTCACAAGGAATCAGTTTCGCCACGGCGTTATGGTTTTTCTACCGGAAAGGCTTTCGTTTCGAGTTCTCGAGACATGATATTCGCTTGGATCGTATTCTTTCGAAAAAGATCGTGACCTTGGGGGCTCCCATTGCTTTGCAAGATGCTTTGATTAATGTCTCCTTTCTCTTGATCACTGTAATCGTGAACCAGATGGGAGTGATTGCGTCGGCCTCTTTAGGCGTTGTTGAGAAAATCATTGTATTTGCCATGTTGCCCCCGATGGCCATATCCTCGGCGGTAGCTACGATGACGGCACAGAATTACGGGGCGAAATTAATCTCTCGTATGAATCGTTGTCTTTATTCGGGTATCGGGATGGCATTGGTCTTCGGGCTATCGGTTTGCATATACTCGCAATTCCTGCCGGAAACCTTGACGGGAATATTCACGAACGATCCGGCGGTTGTTGCCGTGGCGGCGGAATATTTGCGCGGTTATAGTATTGACTGTGTGCTGGTGAGTTTCGTGTTCTGTATCAATTCCTACTTCAGCGGACAGGGAAACTCCGTGTTCCCGATGATTCACAGCCTGATTGCCACCTTTTTGGTACGAATACCCCTTTCGTATCTGTTCAGTCTGATCGACCAGTCTTCTTTGTTTATCATGGGATTCGCCCCGCCCATCTCGACTTTCGTTTCCTTGCTGATTTGCATTTGGTATATGCGATACACCCGGAACAAAAATCGAATGGTAGTAAACGTGGCGACTTCGTGTTAATCAATCGGAAAACCATACGAGGCCGGGTTATGGGAACATTCTATTGTTGTTTCCTGTAACTATAAATCGCCCAGCAATATAACCCGGTGGCAAATGCTCCCAGCGTGCAAAGTTGGGACATGATGTCACCGATGCTGCTTCCTTTCAGGTAAACCATACGCATGATTTCCATGAAATAGCGTAGAGGATTGGCATAAGTGATGCATTGCGCCCACGTTGGCATACTACTGATGGGGGTGAACAAACCGCTCATCAAGATAAAAATCAGCATACAGAACCACATGACAAACATGGCTTGCTGCATGGTGGCCGAATGGTTAGAGATGATCAACCCCAATCCCGAAACAACGAGAATGAAAACCAGTGTTGCCAGATAGATGGTGAATAGGCTACCGACGGGAACAATTCCATATATAAGCCAGGCCAAACCGATACACAAGTTAAGCACGAGAAACCCGATCAGCCAATAGGGAATGAGTTTGGACAGCGTGAATGCGAAACGGCTGACGGGAGTCACGTTAATCTGCTCGATCGTGCCGACTTCCTTTTCTCCCACCACGTTCAAGGCGGGAAGGAAGCCGCAGAGCATGACTAGCACCATGGTCATGAGTGCCGGAACCATGAATACTTTATAGTTCAGATGCGGGTTAAACTGGTATCTTACGGAAGTCGATATGCTTTGAGGTGACAATATCTGAGAGAGGTAAGAACTCCCCAAACTGCCTTTGGTCCCGTTGACGGCATTGACTGCCACGAGCGTTGATGCCGGGCGTCCGTTGGCCTGTTCCTTCTCAAAACCCCTCGGAATCTCCAGGATAATGTCGGCCTCATCTTTTTCAATAGCAACCATACCCTCTTTATAGGTTGCCGGGGTTTCGGTTAACTGGAAATAGCGTGATGCCTCGATTTGGTGAACCAGCCTTTGAGATGAGGGGCTGTGGTCGTTGTCTATAATAGCAATGCGCAGGTCTTCAATTTCCAGCGTGGCTGCCCAAGGCATGACGAGCATCATCATAACGGGAAACATCAGGATAAGACGGGGTAGGAAACTGTTGCGTTTTAATTGCTTGAACTCTTTTTCGATCAGGTAACGTAATATCATGATTATTCCTCCTTACTCTAAACGGTTTTTGAATGTTCGGGTCGTGATGCCGATGAGTACCACGGCCATGAAAAGTAGTATTGCGGTTTCCTTCCACACGTACATGAATGGAACTCCCTCGATCATGATTCTGCGGACAATGCTGACATACCAGCGTGCCGGGATGAAACATGAAATACCCTGTAATATGCCGGGCATGCTCTCGATCGGGAAGATAATCCCCGATAGAATAATCGTGGGGAGCATCAACACCATTCCGGAGGCCAGCATGGCGGCAACTTGTGTCTGCGTTACGTTGGAAATCAACAATCCGAGGGCGAGCGACACAAAGATGAATACGAGTGACACTCCTACCAGAGCCGTGAGACTTCCTGCGATCGGGACATCCAGCACGAAGAATGACAGGAGTAGAATGGTTGTCAGGTTCAATATGGAAAGTACGAAATAAGGTACGGCTTTCGAGAGAATGACAAACAAGGAATTCATGGGGGAGACCAGTAGTATTTCCATCGTCCCGGTTTCCTTTTCCCGGACAATAGAGATGGAAGTCATCATGGCACAAATCAGCATGAGAATCAGTCCCATGACTCCCGGTACGAAATTATAGGCACTTCGCATCTGCGGGTTGTAGAGCAATTTTGTGTGCATGACAATCGAGGGGTGTTGGATGCCCGCTTGCCGGAGTTCTGCCGCGGCTGTGGCGATAATTCCGTTGGCATAACTACCGCGGGTGATTGCCAGATTGGGATCGGTGGCATCGGCTATAATTTGTATGCTTTCCGAATCGAATCGCTGCCTTTGCAGTTCCCGGGGGAAGGCAATCCCCAGCTCGATCTTTCCTTTGCGGAAGAGCTGGTTCAGTTCCTCGTTGGTATGAACGACGTATTTCACGGTGAAGTACTCGCTGGCATCCAGACGATCGATAATATGGCGGGTGTCCGAGTTTACGGACGACGTGAGAATGGCTGTCTGCACGTTCCTTACTTCCGTGGATATGGCGAATCCGAACAGGATGATCTGCACGATAGGCATCCCGATAAGGATCAGCATAGTGCGTCGGTCCCGTAGGATATGGTGGAATTCTTTTTTGACAAAAGCGATAAACTGTTTCATAAGCGGTACGATTAATCGGATGAACGGGTGGCATTACGAGCCAGTTGGTGAAAAACTTCGTCCATATTAGCGGCATGGAAACGGGCCTTTAGTCCTTCCGGGGAATCCAGAGCCTTGATTTGCCCGTCGACCATCATGGAGATGCGGTCGCAATATTCGGCTTCATCCATGTAGTGAGTGGTGACAAAAATGGTGATACCCCGGTCGGCCGCTTGATAAATCAATTGCCAGAATTGCCGTCGGGTAGCCGGATCGACACCCCCGGTCGGTTCGTCAAGAAACACCAGTTGCGGGTTGTGAAAGATGGACACGGAGAATGCCAGTCGCTGTTTCCAGCCCAGGGGAAGTTCCCGCACGAGAGTTTCCCGTTCATCGTGTAACCCGATGCGTTTCAGCATCTCTTCTGTCCGGGGAGCGATTTCCGATTCAGGAACCCCGTATATACCGGCAAATAACCGGACGTTTTCCCATACTTTCAGGTCTTCATAGAGCGAGAATTTCTGACTCATGTAACCGATGTGTTTCTTTATATCCTCGCTTTGAGTGCGGACATCGTAGCCCATCACTTCGGCTTTCCCGGAAGAGGGACGACTCAACCCGCAGAGAATCCGCATGGCAGTTGTTTTCCCGGCACCATTGGCTCCCAAGAAACCGAATATTTCCCCTCGCTTGACCTCGAACGAGATATGGTCAACGGCCGTGAAGTTCCCGAATGTCTTGACCAGTTGTTCGACCCGGATAACGGTTTGTGCCTCTTGGTGAGATGTGTCATGTTCCAGTCCGGGAGGGCAAAGTATATCTTTGAATCTTTCCAGAATAACTGCCGGGGTATCGATTCCCTGAATGTGGCCGTGTTGTAAAAAAGCGATACGGTCACATTGCCGTGCCTCATCCATGAAAGGGGTGGAGACGACAATCGTGATTCCTCGTTCCTGCAAGCGATGAAGCATTTGCCAGAATTCTTTACGTGACACGGGATCGACTCCGGTGGTCGGTTCATCAAGGAAAAGAACTTCCGGGTTGTGAATCAAAGCGCAACATAAGGCGAGTTTTTGTTTCATCCCACCCGACAAAGCTCCGGCCCGTCGGTCTTTAAAAGGGGCAATCTGATCGTAAATTTCTTTGATTTGGTCATAATGGGCCTCTACCGTGGTGTTGAAAACCGTGGCAAAGAAATTCAAGTTTTCTTCTACCGTCAAGTCTTGATAGAGTGAGAATTTTCCGGGCATATAACCAATGCTCCGTCTGATCTGTTTATAGCTAGTGACGACATTATTGCCATTTACCCGAGCCTCTCCTTCGTCCGCGACCAGCAAGGTAGTGAGAATACGGAAAAGCGTGGACTTTCCGGAACCGTCCGGGCCGATAAGCCCGAACAATTCCCCTCGCCCGACTTGAAAAGAGACATCATGCAGGGCTTGCACGTCACCGTATCGCTTTCCGAGGTGGCTCGTTTCGATAAGATATTTCATAATCAGAATTTTACTTCTCCGTACATACCTATTTTGATTGTTCCGTCATTGCGGACGGCTATTTTTACGGCATAAACCTGGTTGGCCCGCTCGTCGTCGGTCAGTATGGTCTTCGGGGTGAACTCCGCCTCGTCGGCGATCCAAGTCACCGTGCCGTTATACTCTTTTTTCTCCCCGTTACCGAAGTCCGCGAAGACTTTTACCGGGTCGTTCAACTTGACCGTGGCGAGTTGGGAAGAGGTGATGTATGCCCGTAGGTACATATTCTCGATGTCAGCGATTTTGAAAAGAGGTTTTCCGACGGAGGCCAATTCTCCGGGTTCTGCGTATTTGGCAAGAATCGTTCCGTTGATAGGGGCGAGAATGTGGCACTTTTGTAGTTGGTCTTCCACTTGGGCCACTTGTATTGCCACGGAAGAACTCTGTTCATTCAGACTGGCGGTACTGTTCTGTAAGGAGGAAACTTGTGCATCGAGCTGACGTTGCAGCACGGTTAACTGAGAGTCCCAGTCGTCCAGTTGCTTTTGATTAGCGGCATTGGCTTTCAGCAAATTTGCCACGCGGGCCCGTTCTCGTTTCGCTGTTGCGATTTGTTCCTGTAGGGCAGCAATCTGTTTACGTATATCGGGACGTTGCTTGTCAACTGATTTCATACTGGCTTGCAGTTGTAATTTTTTCAGGTAGAGTTGTACGGTATCGACTAGCCCGATTTCCGTTCCTTGGGATAACCGTGTTCCTTCTTCGGCGTTCAGGTAAAAAAGTTTTCCACTGGCCTCGGAGGACACGATGATTTCCGTGGCCTCGAATGTCCCGGTAGCGTCATGTTCTTTTTCTGAGTTACAGGCGGACAAGAGAGTTGCGATTACCGCCATGAGGATCATATTTAGAGTTTTCATATACTTGAGTGTTTGTAAATTTGTTCGTATTGTACTTTTTAATCTTCACACCGGGTTAATTGGTGAGATGTTTTTGTTGATACATATCCATGAGTAACTGAATCTCGTGCAGGGCCTTGTTCTGCCGGGCCAGATTTTCATTCGTCAGTTCCCGTAGCATCTCGGTCACGGTCAACGTGCCGTTGGCTACTTTCGCCTCGGCAGACTTACGGATATTGGTGCGGAGGCGGATGATCTCGTTATCCGTTTTCATCTGTTTTTGCAGGGCGGTGATGACACCTTGTTGTTCTGCCAGTTGCAGGTGGGTGTTGAACAAGAATAAATCCCGGTTACTTTGGATGCGTTGTCGTTCGGTCGTGAATTTGCGCTTGTCGTTTTTCAAGGTGTACAGGCTACCGAAATTCCAACTCAGTCGTGCGCCTACAATATAGTAGGGTTCAAACGAGTTCTTCAGCATATTTAACCCCGGATTACCGTAAGCGCCTTGTGCAAACAGGCCGAGCTGGGGACGATAGCCGGTTTTTAAGGCTTGTTCCTTCACGTTGATACTGTTTTCCTGAGCGGTATACAGGGATAGTTCCGGGCGGTTGATCACGTCAGAACTATTACCTTGTGGGACGATTGGTTTTACCAGTTGCGTGTCGGTTGCCAAATTTTCCCCGATGAGGAGGGCGAGCATACGCAGGTAGGCGGCCCGGTTGGATTCCAAGCTGACCCGTTGTTGTTGCGTGTTGAGAATTTCAACCTGTACGGCATCGACATCAGCGTCGTTGGCGATACCGTTATCCCGGTAAGCCATAACGTTTTTCAAATTGCGTTGCAGTTCTTCATTTAATAGTGTGTTTTGTTCCAATTGTTCGTCCAGCAAAAGAATACCAAAGTAAACTTGATTCACCCGTTCATTTAATGCATACATATTCACGTCTAACTGGCTCTCGGCCTCTTGGGATGTGGCTTTTGTTTGTTGCTTCTGCGACCGGATATGTCCACCGTCCCAGAGGTTCTGTTTCACTTCCAGCATAATTTGGTACTGGTCTTTGGGCAAGCCCTTGATGGAAAGTTCGGGGATGTCGAAAGGGATTTGCGTGACATCACTTTGATAAGAGGCTTTCCCGCTGAGGCTGATCTGGGGAAGGTTGCCTTTGGCGGCATTGGCAAGACTGTAACTTTCCGACAACTCGATCAGTTTGTACTGACGGGCAAGCGGGTAATGGTCTTGGGCCTTTTGCCGACATCCTTCGAGGGTAAGTTGCCCGGAGGCTTGTAGCACCAGGCTGGCAAACAGGATCAGAAAAAAGGTTCGTATCATATATTTATGTTTTTAATTATTTCTACGACAAAGGTACATGACGGATGAATATATTAAGGCTCCATTAGTAGTGGTGAATGTTCTATTTGTTCGAAAAATGCGATTTTTTGTTTGTATTTCGGGTAAAATATTATCTTTGTAGGAAATCGTCATGTCTTATGAAACAAAACGGATTATTGAATTTAGCCTTGAAACAGGTGCAGGCTTGGCCCATACAACCTTGTAACGATTATCGTTTCATTTCAGAGGAGTTTGTTATTGTCCGTTCCGTGGTTGGAATGAGGGATTTGAACAGTTCTCTGATCGTTTTCGGACAACCTTATCGATTGACGGAAGGGCGTATCGTGCATCTGCGTTCCGGGTATGTTCGGATTCGGGCCAATTTGCACGATCTGACCATAAAGGCTCATCAAATGGTGGTGGCGTCTCCCGGCACGGTGGCCGAGTTCGTGGAAATGTCTCCGGATTGCGAATTGTCGATGGTGGGAATTGCCAATAGTTTCATGGAAGGCTGGCAGAAAGAGGAGCAATTGATGGCTTATCTCCAAGGGCGGCTTTACTTGTGGCTGTCGTTGAACGAGGTGATTGAGCGACGGTTGGAGACTATTTTTTCTTTGCTGTGGGAAGTGGTACATGATGTTCCTTTTCCTAAAGGTACGGTGCAAAGTCTGATTTCAACCCTGTTTCATCAAATAGCCTATTTACAACAAAACGGTCATTCCGTCGGACATGCGAAATATACCCGCCAAGAAGAAGTGTTTAACCGGTTTCTCAGCTTGGTGAATAAGTACGCGATCCGTGAGCGTAACGTGGCTTTCTACGCGGATCGTTTGTACCTGACTCCCCGTTATTTGAATACCTTGATCCGGCAGGTTAGTGATCACACGGTGATGGACTGGATCAACGAGGCGGTTATCCAGGAGGTTAAAATCCAGTTGCTCCATAGTGATAAATTGGTGTACCAGATTGCCGACGAGTTGAATTTTCCCAATCCCTCTTTTTTCAGTAAGTTTTTCCACCGCATGACCGGGAAAACGCCCAATGAATACCGGGCAGGAAAGTAATGTATAATAATTAAAATATGAATTGATGATGAGAGTAATATCCGTACGGGAAAACCCGGAATATAAAGAGATCGCCATAAAATATTTCCCCGGCAAGTGGACGGAAGTCGCCCCGGAAATATACGAGGATTGTATCACTCATGCCGTGGGGAGTGAGGATGTATTGCCACAATGGTACCTGTTGGAAAAAGAGGGGGTTATCATGGGATGTGCCGGCTTGATCACGAATGATTTTATCAGCCGGATGGATTTATATCCTTGGCTTTGTGCCTTGTATATCGATGAGGCGTATCGGGGAAATGCTTATGCCGTGTTGTTGATGGAAAAAGCAAAAGAAGATACCCGTAAGGCGGGATTCAGCCGCATGTACCTTTCAACGGAACACGTGGGGTATTACGAGAAATACGGTTTCCGCTATATCAGACAGGGGTACCATCCGTGGGGCGAGAACTCCCGGATTTACGAGATCGAAGTTTGAACTTCTATTTAAAATGTCACACTAATGAATGATACGAACGAAACGGGTCGGCTAATTGAAAAATATCTTCCGGTGGATTACCATGACACATTTTCGGTACAAACCGACGTGAACGGGTTATCTCCGGCGGAGGTCATTACAAGAATATTCTCGTATAATCCCGCGTGGCTCCGGGCCTTGTACAAATTCCGGGCCTTTCTCGTGAAACCTTTCGGGATCGAAACGAAAGCTCCACGGGTAAAGAACTTGATCGTGGAGGAAAATGAACGGGAGGCGATCATGCGAATGGATGATAGTCATTTACTTTTTTACGTTTCGGTATTTATTTGCCCGGAAGAAGGAGGCAGGCAGACCACGGAAGTCTCCACGTGGGTGAAATATCACAACCGGATAGGGAGAGTCTATTTCTTCTTTATCAAACCGTTTCATCGGGTGATTGTCCCACTGGTCTCGAAACGGGTATTAATAAAAGAGTGATGTTCCTCTATTTTGGAGCTCTTTACAAAATGTGCTAATGATAAATAATATGGTAGATATTAGAATTAAATCTTTGAAAGATACGAGTTTCGATGAATTATTCGAGGCGTTCCGGCAGGCTTTTGCCGAGTATGAGATGCAATTGAATCGTGTGGAGTTACAGGCCATGCTGAAACGACGAGGTTTTGATCCGGAACTTTCTTTTGCCGCATTTGATGGGGATAAGATCGTTTCGTTTACTTGTAATGGGATCGGGGATTTCAACGGGATTCGGACGGCATACGACACGGGAACCGGAACATTGAAAGATTACCGGGGAACCGGGTTGGCAACACGGGTGTTTGAGTCCTCCATTCCTTATTTGAAGGAGGCCGGAATTAAAGAGTACTTGTTGGAAGTGTTGCAGCATAACACGGGAGCGGTTTCCGTTTATCGAAAGATCGGTTTCCAGGTGACGCGGGAATTTTATTATTTTAGGGCGGAGACCAGACAGGTTCGAAACAAGGTACACGTTGATATTCCTTACACGTTACAGGTTATTCGGATCGAGGATCACGTTTCGGTCTCTGATTTCTGGGATTTCAAGCCGTCTTGGCAGAATAGTTTGGAGGCGATAGGTAGGGCGGCTGATACTTTCGTTTGTCTGGGTGTTTTCATTGAAAACAGATTGGTTGGGTATGGGGTTTTCGAACCCGTGTCCGGGGATGTTACCCAGATTGCTGTTGACAGATCGTTCCGTCGTAAGGACATAGGTTCCTTGCTGTTGCAAAAGATGCTCGAAATGAATAAATTAAATTCCGTAAAGATATTGAATGTCGATGTTACTTGCGATTCGATGACCGCATTCTTGCGCTCGAAGAATATTGAACCGACGGGAAAACAATTCGAGATGATAAGGCAGTTGTAGGTGCGGTTACCGTATCGCAGTTCGATAATTGGCGTGGCCCTTTTTTATTAAAAAAACCGGTAGGAGAATCCTTTTTTATAGGATTTAACGGGGTTTCTCTAGGGTAAATCATGGAAATTGCCAGGTCGTTGGGCGACTCTTAAAAGGCTGTTAGGCGCAGTCGCCCGATTGTCGCCCGATCATCGCCCGATTATCGCCGCCATTTTAACAAGATATAAGCAAAGATAACATTTGCCGAGAAAAAGTGTGGAGAGACAACAGGGAGGCAGCCTGCAGGCAAGAATAAATCAACGGTTACTCGTAATCCCGAGACAAGGGTAAATGTTGTTTATGTCTTTCCATTTTTGATGTATCGTTAAGGAATGAGATCAAAATCTTGGTTGACATTCTGGTTGACAAATTGGTTTAACCGTAGTTTAAACATTGGTTTAAAAATGGCATTTTTGAGGGTAAAAGAAAAGAGAGTCACTTTCGTAACTCTCTCATTTTCAGTGGTGCCACCAGGAATCGAACCGGGGACACAAGGATTTTCAGTCCTTTGCTCTACCAACTGAGCTATGGCACCATCGTTATTGTTTAACGGGTGCAAAAGTAGGGAAAATTTTTGAAATCGCAAGCGTTTAGGGAGAAAAAGTGGAGGAAAATGTAAAAAAAATGATGAATATGGAATCGAATTGATGAAAACAGGCTGTGATTCAATATCTATGATAAGGGAATAAATCTGGTGTAAAATAAAGAAAAAATGCGTGATTAATTTTTGATTATTAAGAAATTACTTATATTTGTCGCATTAGAAGATAAATAGTTGTTTATCGTTGAAACCAAAGATATACCTCTACGTACCCTTCTATATGTATTATTAATTTTAATTATTTTTATTGTGAATATTTTTGTTGCAAAGTTAAGTTCCACGACCACAAGTGAGGACTTACAAGCTCTTTTCTCAGAGCATGGTTCTGTTTCTTCAGCCAAAGTTATTATGGACAAAGAAACTGGTAACTCTAAATGTTTTGGTTTTGTTGAGATGGAAGATGAAACGGAAGGTTTCAACGCGATCAATGCCTTAAACGAAACTGAATTCCAAGGAAGAAAAATCGTTGTGAAAAAGGCTAGACCCAGAGAAGAAGGTGGCGACGACAGAGGTCAAAGATTCCCAAGAGAAAGAAGATTTAATTCGAATCGTTAAGAATGAGAAAACAGAGAGTTTGAAAAAGCTCTCTGTTTTTTTGTATCATTTTCGGTATTTCGCTTTCAAATAAGCGTATAACACTTGGTGCATTAATTGTGCTTCCGTCAGTTCTTCGTCCGTGAGGTTGGGAGCGAGTTCTATGCCGTTGCAGACATCTGTCAATTGTTCATCCCGGTCGATACGGTCATCGAAATTCTGTTCTATCAAGAAAATATCGAACAATTGCATCCGTTCGATGGATTCCAAGGCTAGGTTTCGGGCTTCCAACAGGTTGTTCTCCCGGTATTTTTTCAAGAAGACTTCGATTAGGCTATCCGTGAAATAGTCCGCGAAATAGTGCATCAGGATGATACGCTTTTTGAGGCACTCGTAGATGCGTGCCGGGGCTGACGAGATACACTCGCTGATGCCTAGATAAGCAAGTTCTGCCAGCTCGATGCTTTCCTCTTCTTCTTCATCCAGTTCGAGTAGGAGAATCTTGTACAACAAATCGGCGTATTCCTCCTGGCGGGTGATATCCCGGCTTTCATGGTAATAATGAAAACGATCGGGAATGACTTTCTTTAGTAACAGGCGGAGGGCCTTCCGGTCCCCGCTGGCACTGTGTAGTAAAGATTCGTCAAGTATGTTTTCCAGTTTGTTCATGGTTGTCTGTTATTTTTCTTCGGACGGGTTAAAGTTTACCCAGCCTTGGGCTTTCAGCTCGAATGAATTACCGTCCTTCGTGATTAAATTATAACCTTCGCTTTTGGCACAAGTATGTCCGATGATACTGATCTCTTCCATGGTAATCAGTTTATCGTAGGCATCCAGTGGTGCGGTGAACAAGAGTTCATAATCCTCTCCCCCGGAAAGAGCGCATACCGTGGCATTCATGTTAAGCTCCTCGGCCATTTTGAAAGTCTGGTAATCAATCGGAATCTTTTCCTCGTAGATGTTGCAACCGAGGCCGGAATCATGGCAGATGTGCAATACCTCGGATGAAAGCCCGTCGGAAACGTCCATCATGGCAGTCGGCTTAATGCCTTTTTCCTTGAGTAATTGGATGATGTCCATTCTGGCTTCCGGTTTTAGCTGGCGTTCGAGGATATATTCATACCCCGAGAAGTCCGGTTGGGCATTGGGATTTTCCTTGAACACGACTTTTTCTCTCTCCAACAACTGAAGTCCCATGTAAGCGGCACCCAAATTCCCACTGACACAAATCAGGTCATTTTCCCGTGCGGTATTGCGATAAACAATATCTTCCTCGTCAGCCTCTCCGATCACCGTGATACTGATACACATTCCCGTTTGGGAAGAGGTCGTGTCACCGCCCACGAGATCAATCCCGTAGTGGTCGCAGGCAAGATAAATGCCCTCGTACAATTCATCGACCGCTTCCAAAGAGAAACGGTTGGAAACAGCAAGAGAAACTGTGATCTGCCGGGGAGTTCCGTTCATGGCGTATATGTCGCTGGCGTTTGTCGCTACAGCCTTGTACCCTAGATGTTTCAACGGGGCATAGGCCAGATCGAAATGTACTCCTTCGATCAGCATATCCGTGCTGACCAATATTTTTTTATCCTTGTAATCAAGTACGGCTGCATCGTCACCAACCCCTTTCAAGGAAGATGCGTTTTTTAATTTTATATCTTGTGTCAGGTGGCGGATCAATCCGAACTCCCCTAACGTGGATAGTTTCGTCAATGGTTTGTTTTCACTCATGTTTCAGTTCTTAATATTCAAAACAAAAATACGCTAAATTGATGAATCGAGCAAATGATAATGTGGCTACGCCACGTTACAGGTTACAAGTTTGCAGGTTATAAGTTTATGATGAGGTATTTCGCAAGAGAGAATGAATCATAACGGGGATTTATCACGTAATAGATATTATCTACCTGATAGATGATTGATAGGTAATATTTTTTTGTACTTTTGCACAGATTGATAAATTGGAGATAATAGGGTAAAAAAGTTATGGCTAAAGAACAAGACGATATATTGAATGAAGTAACTGAGGGTGAGTATAAATACGGTTTTGTTTCTGACGTGGAAACCGAGATGATCGGGAAGGGATTGAATGAATCGGTGATCCGCTTGATTTCACAAAAGAAGGAAGAGCCGGAATGGCTCTTGGAATTCCGTTTGAAGGCTTACCGTCACTGGCTTACGATGAAAATGCCCACGTGGGCGAAATTGGAGATTCCTCCGATTGATTATCAGGACATCGTGTACTACGCGGCCCCGAAACAGGAGGTAAAGAAATCGTGGGATGAGGTCGATCCCGAGTTGAAAGCGACGTTTGACAAATTGGGTATTCCTTTGGACGAACAAAAAGCGTTATCCGGGGTGGCAGTGGATGCCGTGATGGATAGCGTGTCCGTGAAGACCACGTTCAAGGAGACGCTGGCAGAACGGGGAGTGATCTTTTGCTCGTTCTCCGAGGCCGTGAAGAATCACCCGGATTTAGTGAAACGTTATCTGGGTTCGGTTGTCCCCTATGCTGACAATTTCTTTGCTGCGTTAAATTCGGCCGTGTTTAGTGACGGATCGTTTGTTTACATCCCGAAAGGGGTTCGTTGCCCGATGGAGTTGTCCACTTATTTCCGGATCAATGCGGCAAATACTGGACAGTTTGAACGTACTTTGATCGTGGCAGAAGAGGAGAGTTTCGTGAGCTACTTGGAAGGATGTACTGCACCGCAACGGGACGAGAATCAGTTACATGCTGCCATCGTGGAGATCGTGGTGGAAAAGAATGCGGAAGTGAAATACAGTACCGTGCAAAACTGGTACCCCGGAGATAAAAACGGGAAAGGTGGTATCTATAATTTCGTGACCAAACGGGGCATCTGCAAAGGGGAAAATGCCAAATTGATCTGGGCACAGGTGGAGACCGGATCTGCGGTTACCTGGAAATACCCGAGTACAATATTGAAGGGAGACGGATCTGTCAGCGAGTTTTACTCTGTGGCCGTGACTAATAATTACCAACAGGCAGACACGGGAACCAAGATGATCCATATCGGAAATAACACTCGTAGTCGGATCGTATCGAAAGGTATTTCGGCGGGATATAGTTCCAACTCTTACCGGGGCCGGGTGAAGGTGGTGAAAAATTGTAAGAATGCCCGGAATTTTTCACAATGCGATTCTTTGTTATTGGGAGATAAATGCGGGGCTCACACGTTCCCTTATTTGGAAGTGGCGAATCCCACGGCACAGGTGGAACACGAGGCTACAACCTCCAAGATTGGGGAAGACCAGATATTCTATTGTAACCAGCGAGGAATTTCAACAGAAGATGCCATTGGTTTGATCATTAAAGGATATGCCGGAGATGTGATCAATAAAATGCCAATGGAGTTTGCCGTCGAGGCACAAAAGCTGTTGCAAATTAGTTTGGCGGGAAGCGTGGGATAGGAAACTAAAAGCTAAAAACTAAAAGCTAAGAGCTAAAAGTTTATAGATTTATCGATTTATGAATTATGATTTATGATTTTGGAATGGAGGCGGTTCGAGGGATTGGAATCTGAAATCTAAATTTAAAATCTAAAATAAAATGGGTTTACTAAAGATAAAAAACTTACATGCCGCGATAGACGGAAAAGAAATATTGAAAGGGATTGATTTGGAGGTGAATGCCGGGGAGGTTCACGCGATTATGGGACCGAACGGGGCAGGGAAGAGTACTTTGTCGGCCGTGCTTACGGGACGGGAGTGTTTCGAGGTGACGGAAGGGGAAGTTTGGTTTAACGGGAAGAATCTGTTGGAACTTCCGGCAGAAGACCGGGCAAGGGAAGGGATATTCCTAAGTTTCCAGTACCCGGTAGAGATTCCGGGTGTGAGTACCGTTAATTTCTTGAAGACTGCGGTAAACGAGCAACGTAAGTATAAGGGATTACCTCCTTACCCGGCAAGCGAGTTTCTGAAAATGATCCGGGAGAAAATGGAGATGGTGAACATTGACAGTCGTTTGTTGAACCGTTCTCTGAATGAAGGTTTTTCCGGCGGGGAGAAGAAAAAGAACGAGATATTCCAGATGGCAGTGTTGGAACCGAAACTGGCTATTCTGGACGAAACGGATTCCGGTTTGGACATTGATGCGTTACGTATTGTTGCCAGCGGGGTGAACAAGCTGAAACGACCGGATAACTCTACTATCGTGATCACTCATTACCAGCGTTTGTTGGATTACATCGTGCCGGATGTTGTACACGTGTTGTATGACGGGCGCATCGTGAAGACGGCTGGAAAAGAGTTGGTCTTGGAGTTAGAGAAGTATGGTTATGATTGGATTAAACAGGAAGTTGAGTCCGGTAAGTAATGGAAGATGGAAAGATTAGAAAAGATAAATAATGATTTCGCGACTCTGTTTCGGGAGGGACAACGGTTACTGCAGGAAGGATGCGGTGACGTGATGAACCGACACCGGGAGGAGGCGTTTCAACGTTTCGAGGCCTTGGGAGGAATCCCCTATAAAACGGAGGATTATCTTTACGCGGATACCTTACCGGTGTTTGACCGGGATTATAAGGTGGTGCTGAAAAATATCAAGCAAGGCGTGGAACTGGGCGAGATATTCAAATGTCACGTGCCGAATTTGGACACCAATCTGATTTTGACGATCAACGGTTGGTTCGTGCAGGAGAATGTTGTACCGGAAATTCCCGAAGGTGTGGTGATTTGCAGTATGGCAGAGGCCAGCGTGAAGTATAAAGAGTTATTTGAAAGACATTATAATCAGTACACGAAACCGGCAGATGCGGATGGATTAGTGGCACTGAACACGGCATTTGCCCAAGACGGGGTATTCGTGTATGTTCCGGATCGGGTGGTGATGGAGCGTCCGTTGCAGATTGTGAACCTGATGCGGGCGAATGCGGACTTGATGTCGTTCCAGAGGAACATGGTTATCTTGGGACGTGATGCTAAGGCGACTATTTTGGTTTGCGACCACACGCTTTCCGATGATAGCTTTTTATCGAATAATACCACGGAAGTGGTTGTCGGGGAGAATGCGGCTTTTGAATACTACCATGTTCAGAATCAACATATCGAGGCTTCCCAGATAAACAGCGTGTTCGTTTCCCAGAAACGCAATTCCCGGTATGATGCAAACGTGATTACCCTGTATGGTGGGTTCATTCGTAACAATCTTTTTGCCGCTTTGACGGAAGAAGGATGCGAGAGTAATCTTTACGGGATGTATTTGTCGGATAAAAAACAACAGGTGGACAACTTCACCTTTATCGACCATATTGCACCTCATTGTACAAGTAATCAACATTTCAAAGGCGTGTTGGACGATGCGGCACTGGCTAATTTTGCCGGACGGATCGTCGTGCGTCCCGATGCTCAAAAAACGGAGGCCTATCAAGCAAACAATAATCTATTATTGACGGATACGGCTCAAGTGAACACGAAACCCCAGCTGGTGATTGATGCCGACGACGTGAAGTGTAGTCACGGGGCTACGGTCGGACAGATCGACGAGGAGGCAATGTTCTATCTTCGTTCCCGCGGGATCGGGGAGGCAGAGGCTCGAATGATGATGATGTTCGGTTTTGCGCATGAGATTGTCGGACGGGTGAAACTTGAGCCGCTCCGGGAAGAGATTGATAGTTTGGTGGATAAACGATTAAGAGGAGAATTAACCAAGTGTCACAATTGCGTGATGCATTGTAAGAAATAAATTATGTTTGACGTCAATCGGATTAGAAAAGATTTCCCGATACTGGAGGAAAAGATTTATGGCAAACCGTTGGTTTACCTGGATAACGGGGCAACAACCCAGCGACCTTTGCGGGTGGTGGAAAAGATGACGGAATATTATTTACGTTACAATTCCAACGTGCATCGGGGAGTGCATTATCTGAGTAATAAATGTACGGATGCCAATGAACAAGCCCGGGAAACCGTGAGAGAGTTTATCAACGCGGAGTCCACGGATGAGGTGATATTTACCCGGGGAACGACCGAGAGTATCAATCTCGTGGCTTACACTTTCGGGGAGGCTTTTATCCGGGAAGGTGACGAGATCATCGTGACGGAAATGGAACACCACGCCAATATCGTTCCCTGGCAAATGTTATGTGAACGCAAGAAGGCCGTGTTGAAAGTAGTTCCTTTTAATGATAAGGGCGAGCTGGACATGGAGGTGTTCCGGGGGCTTTTGAATGAGCGGGTAAGATTGGTATGTGTGGCTTATGTTTCTAACGTGTTGGGTACGGTGAATCCGGTGAAGGAGATGATTGACGCGGCACATGCTTTGGGCGCATACGCTTTGGTTGACGGAGCTCAGGCTATCCAGCATATCCCGGTTGACGTGCGAGCATTGGATTGTGACTTTTTCGCTTTTTCGGGGCATAAGGTGTACGGGCCCACGGGAGTTGGTGTTTTATATGGAAAGCGTAGCTTGTTAGAACAGATGCCCCCCTGGCAGGGCGGGGGAGAAATGATCAAGGAAGTTCGTTTCGAGAAAACGACTTACAACGAATTGCCTTTTAAATTCGAGGCCGGAACTCCGGATTTTATCGGGGTTGTCGGTTTAGGTGAGGCCTTGGAGTACGTGAAAAGTATCGGTTTGCAAGAGATTGCCGGATATGAACATGGTCTGATGGATTATGCCATGAAACAGGTTCGGGAGGTTCCGGGCATTATCTTATACGGGGATGCCGCGAATAAGTCTTCCGTGATCTCGTTCGGAATAGAGGGCATACATCCTTTTGATCTGGGCACTTTGCTGGATAAGATGGGGATTGCCATACGTACGGGACAATTGTGTGCGGAACCCGTGATGCAACATTACGGGGTACAAGGAATGGCTCGCGCCTCCATAGCCATGTATAACACCCGGGAAGAAATTGATGTTTTCTGTGAAGGGTTAAGAAAGATAGAAAAGATTTTCAAATTATAAGAGCAATGACGATAGAAGAGATTCAGAATCAAATCGTGGATGAGTTTTCCATGTATGATGATTGGATGGATAAATATGCTTATCTGATAGAAATAGGTAATGGCTTGAATGCGATGGACGAAACGCATAAGACGGATGACAATCTGATTAAAGGATGTCAGTCCAGAGTGTGGTTTCATGCCGAATTGCGAGATGGTAAGTTGTATTTTGAAGCGGATAGTGATGCCATTATCACGAAAGGTATTGCCGGATTATTGATCCGGGTATTCTCTGGTCAGACGCCTCACGACATCATGAATGCTAATCTGGATTTTATCGACAAGATCGGTTTGACTCAACACCTGTCACCGACACGTTCTAACGGGTTGTTGTCGATGGTGAAACAAATAAAGTATTACGCCTTGGCATACGAGGGAAAATAACGAGAGATATGGGAAAAAGTTTAATGGAAGATTTAGTGATCGAGAAATTGTCTACCGTTTATGATCCGGAAGTTCCGGTGAATATATGGGAGTTGGGACTCGTTTATAATATCGAATTCCCGAAACAAAACGAGGTGATTGTTACCATGACCCTTACCGCTCCGGGATGTCCGATTGCCGACCAGATCGTGCAGGAGGTGCATGATGTCGTGTTGACGATTGACGGGATTGATGAAGCCACGGTAAACCTGACTTTCGAACCGATGTGGACTCCGGAAAGAATGAGCGAAACGGCCCGGTTGGAATTGGGGTTTGATATTTAAGTTCATGAATGGAGGCATTATTAGAAAAGGCCAAAGAGTGCGGGTTTGATGCCTGTGGCATTGTTCCGGTGGATGTTTTATCCCGGGAGAGAGAGAGGTTGGAGCGATGGATTGGACAAGGATTTCATGCAGGAATGAATTACATGGCGAATAATATAGAAAAGCGGGAGAATCCCGCTTTACTTGTTGAAGGGGTCCGCTCGGTGATTGTAACTCTGACTAATTATTATACTCCGAAACTCCAATCGGAAGGCATTCCGGTAGTTGCCCGCTACGCATACGGGAAAGATTATCACCGGGTGGTGAAAGACCGGTTATTTAAATTGCATACTTGTCTGGAAGAAGTGACCGGACGAAAGATTACGGGCCGGGCATTCGTGGATTCCGCTCCCGTGTTTGAACACGAGTGGGCTCGACGGGCCGGGTTGGGATGGATTGGCCGGAACTCTTTGTTGATTCATCCTCGTTTGGGGTCCTATTGTTTTATTGGTGTTATTATATCGGATTTTGAACCTTCAAGGTATTCTCTGCCCGAAGAGCGGAATTTTTGTGGTCAGTGTAACCGGTGTGTGGAGGCTTGTCCCACGGGAGCCCTTTCCTCGCATGAAGTGAATGCCAATCTTTGTATTTCTTATAACACAATAGAGAGAAAAGATGACATCCCGTCAGAAATAAAGAAAAAGATGGGAGATCGCTTTTTTGGGTGTGATGCCTGTCAGGAGGTCTGTCCGTGGAATCGGAAAGCCGTACTGCATCATGTAGAGGAATTTTCCCCGAATGAATGGTTGATGCGGATGAGCCGGGAAGAGTGGTTGGCACTTGATGAGGAAACATTTCAAGTCCGCTTTAAGGAATCGCCGCTCCAGAGGCCCGGTTTGGAACGGATAAAACACAACTTGTAGTTTCGGATCATTTATACATTGTTTTTTTTCTTGCTAAAATTCCCCTTGATTATAGATTCCCCGGATAAAAATTTTATTTTTGTATCAAAATGGATTCAATCTGTTATGATGGGACAGCGGTCGGTGAAAGATCAAGAAATTTGTGATTTGTTAAATGCTCGTGATCAACGAGGGATGGAGCTTTTATTTGAAGCTTATTATAAATCTCTGGTTTCATGGGCTAATACTTTTTTGAACGATCTCGGGGTAGCCGAGGACGTTGTTCAAGAATTTTTTATCGCTCTGTGGAATCAAGAGATTCACCGGGAATTAAAGCCGGAAACACTTTCTTCTTTTTTGCGGGTGTTGGTTCGAAATCGTTGTTATAATCGATTGACGAAACGTGATATATTCACGTGTTTTGTGAGTGTGGAACGTGTCGATTGTATGTTTGAGGAATATGATGATTCGAAGGACCAGTTGATCGCTAAAGTGATGGATGAAGTTGCTCTTCTTCCGAATCGTAGTCGGGAAATATTGAATGGCGTTTTTGTTGAGGGAATGAAATATCAAGAAGTGGCAGATCGTTACAATATTTCGGTTTCTACTGTAAAAACTTTGTTAGGAACATCTATACGGAAACTACGAGAGCGAATGGGGCGTGAAGGATTTCTTGATTTTTTGCTCGTTTATTGCCGGTATTGTTAAAAACTAATGTTTTTTGGATAATTGATGATTTTTCTTCAAAAATCACTAGACTTTTTCATCCTCTTTTTTGTACATAAGATGAAAAAGGATCAAATCTATGGAAAAAACGAAACTAGACCACGAAACAGAAGATTGGTTAATTGCTTTTCTGAGTGGTGAATTAGACGAGCGGGAAGAAGAAAATGTGCGTGTATGGTTGGAGGCGAGTCAAGAGAATCGGAATGCTTACGAATCTTTGATGAAGGATTATTTACGAATCCGGTGGGTACAAGAAGATGTACATATACGGGAAGAACAGGCAAAAAAGATAATATTCTCTTCTTTGAAAAAGAAAAGGAATCTGACGCCTTATTACGGAGTGGCAGCTTCAATAGCAGTGTTATTGATTGTGACATTATTCTTTTTTATTCGAGAGGATAAACAGGTCGTTTCTGAAAAACTTGTTGTTTCGGAAATAAAGCCAATTCAATCAAAGGCAATGTTAGTTCTGTCCACGGGTGAACAAATTCAGTTAACAAAATCGACACAAAAGATTCAGGAGCAAGACGGTTCCGTGTTGAAGATCGACAGTGTCATGGGAGTACAATATGATGCTTTATCTACAAAGAGAGTTGAAAAGCCGATTTATAACAAAATTGTCGTTCCGCGAGGAGGTGAATATTTTGTGACACTAAGTGAAGGTACGAAAGTGTGGTTGGATGCGGACTCTGAATTAGAGTATCCGGTATTTTTTTCTGGAGATTTCAGAGAGGTAAAATTGAAAGGAAATGCTTATTTCTGTGTTACGAAAAAAAATGATAAGCCTTTTGTCGTACGTGCAGGGGAATTTTCGTTGAAGGTATATGGGACTGAGTTTAACGTGAATGCTTACGATTTACAAAATATTGAGACTGTTCTTGTGAACGGATCAATAGGGTTTAAGGCGAATATAAGTACTCCGGAGCGAATGATGGCACCCAACGAGTTAGCTGTTTCGGATTCCCGGACGGGGCAGAGTGAAATACATCAGGTGGATATATACCCTTATATCGCATGGAAAAATCAAAATATTGTGTTTGTCAACGAGCGGTTAGAATCTATCATGGAAAAAATGGCTCGTTGGTATGATGTAACCGTGTTTTTTCAAGATGAAAGTCTAAAGGATCTGCGGTTTGATTGTAACATGAGACGGTATGCTGATATTAGGGATTTGTTTTTCTTTTTGGAGAAAACCTCAAATGCCCGGTTTGCTCTGAATGGACGAACAGTTGTCATAAGTAAAAAATAAGTGACGAAGAAATGAGCCTCTTCATCACTTACAATTAAACAATAGATAGGTTCAATTGAGCCTGAACCTGTCCAGTATTAATTTTAGTTCAATTACAAATGTATGAAAAAAAAGAGAATCATGTGGCATATCTTGGATGAGTCACATAAAAAAAATTGGATGATCATGAGGTTGTGTGTTATTTTTATGTTTTTTTTGCAATTTACCGCATTTGCAAATAGTGTAGCACAAGATCAGGTGATTAGCTTGAACTTGAAAAACGTGAGTTTTTATCAGTTATTTGATGAAATTCATAAACAGACGGGGTTACGGTTTATTTATAACACGAACCAACTAGAGAAAATGGACAAGTTGGACATTCATGCGGAAAAGAAGAAAGTTAAAGATGTTTTACGTGATGCGTTGGCTGAAACCCCATTTACCTTTTTGTTTGATAAGGACGTGGTGATGTTGGTGCAAAAAGAGGAGAAAGAAAAAAAATCATTGCGGGTAAAAGGATTCGTGTATGATACACGGAGAGATCCCATTCCCGGAGTGACGGTGAAGGTTGCAGGTGTATCTTTGGGGACAGCGACGGATACAAGGGGATGGTTCGCCATGGATCTGCCTGTAACGAGTGGGACGTTGGAATTTTCTTTCGTGGGCTTTAAAAAGAAAATAGTAACTTTTAATGCTCAATCCGATACCCTACGGGTTATTATGGAGGAAGATATTCAGGCGTTGGATGAAGCGGTTGTGGTAGCCTACGGAACGACAACCCGTCGTGAAATGACAGGAGCAATATCCACAGTAAAGGGAGAAGATTTAGAAGGAATCCCCTCCCCGAATATTGCAACTTTATTGCAAGGAAGGGTTGCCGGGATGGATATTACGAATATTTCAGGGGCCCCGGGAGGTGGTGGAGCCGCGATAACCATTCGGGGATACAACTCTTTGGACATAGAGTTGGAGAGACGTTTTTCTAATCCATTATGGGTTGTTGATGGTGTTCCATTGAATTCGTTTACTTCTCCGATCACGGGAACGAATTTGTTGTCAGACATTAATCCCGATATGATCGAATCCATTGAAGTTTTGAAAGATGCTTCTTCTGCAGCCATATACGGCTCTAGGGCTGCCAACGGGGTGATTATCGTGACAACGAAAAAGGGACGTCAAAACCAAAAAAGTTCTTTATCGGTAAATGTTTCACAGAGTTGGAGCGTGTTGCCGGAATTGCCGACGATCATGGTGGGTCGTTATGAAAGAGATTTTCGTTTAAAGGCATTGAGAAAAGAGTTGATAGCTTATTTGGATATGGAAACTTTGCGTTATAAATACCCTGAAACTTGGGAGGAGAATTACTTGCATCCCGGAGGAACGATGGATGCTTTGATGCATCCGGTTACTTCTACTTCAAATGGGCTTTTTTTCCAGGATAGTTTGAACGATTTCTATAATAATGCCACGAACTTTTTCCCGATGTATTACCATAAGGGGAAAGTGACGAATGCTAATATCCAGTCCTATGGCGGTTCGGAAAAAATCGCTTATAGTTTGGGATTAGGCTATTACGATGAATCTGGTATATTAAAAGGGAGCGGTTTTAATCGAATAGATTTGAACTCCAGTATGAACATAATTCCAGTAGATAAATTGACCGTGGATTTGCGCTTGAACGCTTCTTTGGCTAATCGGAAACAGGGATACGGGTCGTTCAGTTCTAGTTTCCAGAGTTCACCGATGATCGGCGTTGTACCGGGGGACCCTTATTATCTTAGTTCTCTATATCCGGGGGAAGGTTCGGCTGTTTGGGACTATATTGTCGACCAGATGAAAAATATAAAAGAAAAAAACCGTTCAATTCGTTTGAGAACCAATTTCAAGTTAGGCTATGAGATTATCAAAGGTTTACAATTATCAACTTCCTTGGCTGCAGACTATTCATTAAATCGTCGTAATGGTTTTACACCCTCTTACCTGATGTCTACCAACCGGTCTATGAGTGTTGGTGAAACCGGGATAAGTTTGATGGTATTGAATGAAAATTTATTGAATTATAAAACTACAATTAACGAGAATCATAATATAAGTGCGGTGGCCGGTCTGTCCTATCAGTATGATCAGACCGAGTATAATGGAGGAAGCGGGGAGAATTCTCCTAGTGATCAGATTTATTACGTGCGTCCGGGATTCCCGGATTTAGGGGATGAACAACTGACACCTACGCTTAGCCGTAAAATAGCTTTGCAGCACTACCTTTCGGATATGACGGAACAGGTCCTGATTTCTTATTTTGCTCGTTTGGAGTACAACTATAAAAAGAAATATCTGTTCTCAGCCAGTATCCGGCGGGATGGAAGTTCGACTTTCGGGGAACATAAGAAATGGGGAACTTTCCCTTCCGTTGCTGCGGCATGGACTTTTTCCGAGGAGAGTTTTATCCGGGAAAATTTAGAATGGTTGAATTTCGGTAAAATCCGGGCTAGCTGGGGACGTTCCGGGAAACATTTCGAATCGGCTTATCTCGCATTGGGAATTATGCAAAATGGAGCTCCTTTTGAAGGGAATAGTACATTAGAACCCTCGTGGTCTTTAGGAGCGTATAATCAAGATTTGACTTGGGAGGAGACAGACCAGTATGATTTCGGTTTGGATCTGGATTTACTGGATTATCGTTTGGGAATTACCTTGGATTATTATTACCGTTATACCGATAAGCTCCTGTTCCCGGTCTCTTTGCCGGGAGAGCATAACGGTTTCGGTTCTCAGTGGCAGAATGCAGCTGCCATCTCAAATGAGGGAATCGAGTTGTTGGTTAAATATGATATATTTAGAAAGCCCGATTTTTCATGGCGGGTGTCGGTTAATGGTGCAAAAGTCTGGAATCGTTATGAGAAATCATATAATGGTAAAGATAACTCCAGGGGAATTATCGGTAAAGCTTTGAATGGGATTTATGGTTATCGGACGGAGGGATATATTAACAGTCAAGATGAGGTGCCTATTGTATACAATAATGTTGGCATGAGTTCTCCAATGGGAGGGATCCAGTACTACAAACCCGGAGATTTGAAATTTGTGGATGTAAACGGTGACGGTTCTATTGGGAGTAGTGATCGGGTATATTTAGGTAGTGCTTTACCTCAAATTAGTGGTGGTATTGTTAGTGAGTTGAAATGGAAAGGATTTGATTTGAATTTCTCATGGGCTTACCAGCTGGGACGTCATATGTACAATACTCTTCCCGGAAGTTCAATTATTCCTAATTACAATGGTTTGGAGCATCCTGTTTTGATGGATGTGCGGAATGTCACTTTCTGGGAACAACCGGGGGATAATTCGGATTATGCCAAATTACAAGCCGATAGCCAGATGCAGTTCTTTCCGAATGAAATGAGCGTGATTGATCGTTATGTAGAAAAAGTGAATTGGTTAAAATTGAAAACCGTGACTTTGGGGTATGATTTGCCTCGTTCCTTGATCCGGAATTGGAAGATTGAACAGTTACGTCTCTTTGTTAGTGGAGAAAATTTGCTGACCTTCTCAAATTATTCAGGCATTGATCCGGAGATCGTGGATATTAGAACCGGTATCGATAGCGGGAGAAATTATCCTCTTGCTAGAAAGTTTACAATAGGTTTAACCTTGAAATTTTAAGTTATGAAATTGATAGTAATTTTATTATGTATGTCGTTCTTTGTGGGATGTACGGACCTGTTACGGGTTGAACCGGAGAACAGCCTGACTTTTGGAAATATCACGAAAGAAAAGGATGTTGAAGCATTAGTATACGGTGTTGGAGCGGGGGTACGGGATATGGTATGTTGGAATGCTTTGCTGCAAGTGGAAAAAGGAGCTTATGCTGATGAGGCGGATGAATCACGGAGGGGTGCCCGGATGTTGGAATTGGAAGCCGGGACGGCTGATTTGTGGGAAGCTTGGTATCAGGTGATTATGGGAGCAGAGACCGTGCTGTCGCATGTCGATGTTGTTGAGATGCCGAATGAACGGAGACAGTTTTATAAAGGGCAGGCTTACTTCTTTAAAGCTTTAGCTTATTTTGATTTGATACGTCGTTGGGGTGACTGTATTTTACAGAAAGGGGGGATTAACTGGGAACCCGTGGCTAAAACTCCTTGGCCGAAGGTGTGTGATTTTGCGATAGAGATGGCTGAAAAAGCTGCCGAAATTTTGCCTCCTTTTGACAAACTGACGGATTGTAACGGGAATACTATGCTTTCAAAATCAACACCTTGTCAGGGTGCGGCCTATGCTTTACTGGCTCATTTGTGTGCTTGGAAAGCCGGAGGTAAGTATTTTGCAGCTGAAGTTGATCGGAATTATGATGAGAAAGAATTGTGGGACATGGCTGAAAAAGCTTGTACCAAGGTGATAGAATCTCCTTTATATGACTTGGTAGCTACTCCGGAAGAGGTTTGTGCTTCGGTACTTGTTGGTAATAGCAAGGAAGGAGTTTATGAAACGGTAATGAAAGATTATTATAACGAGGTTGGAAAACGGGTATATTCGCTGGGTACGGATTATGTGGGTTATCCCGTACGTCCTGAATATGGCCCGGGTGTCGTGCAAGATTTCACATTACGTATATTCACGACTTCAGTTCGGAAAATGTATCCGGGTGCGGATACTAGAAAATATGCCTATTTCTATGATCTTGACGGGATGGATGCCATGGATAAGAGTATAACAGGTGGTTTTGCTTACCCTTATAAGGAGAGAAGTGTGAATATTACGGTTACGGGTACTAAAAAGAAATTTGCTTCTTTCAATTCTAATCGTATTTGGTGGCGATTGGCTGATATCTACTTGTTGAGAGCGGAATGTCGGGTACATTTAGGAGGTGATAAAATCGAAGGAGCCATCGAAGATTTGAACACGATCCGGAAACGGGCGGGTGCGGCTCTCTATCAATCCTCTGAAGATAATGGTGATTTACAGATGACGGTGTTCCGGGAACGTGAAAAAGAATTACTGGTAGAGGGGTATCGTTATTATGATATTATCCGGAACGGATTGGATTACGTGCATTCTTTCTTGGAAGGAGGTTATCAGACGGTGACACAACAGGATTGTATTGATGGGGCTTTCTTCTTGATGAATAAGAGTATTGATTTTAAGGAAAATCCCTTGATGCGACAGAATCTATATTGGTTAAAAAGACAATAGTTATGAAGAATATGAAGAAAATATTGATAGGATTGAGTATGTGTATCGTTTGTTTTGCATGCACAACTAAGCAGGAAGTCATTGATGGAGGAGTCGCTTCTCCTTATTACGACGGTACTATTATGGAGTACTTGCGTTCAAATTCTGAGCAATGGGGATATACGGTACAGATGATAGAACGGGCGGGATTGACGGATTTGTTTGAAGGAAGAGTGGATACCGTGCCAGCAATGACTTTTTTTGCCCCACCTTCTTTTGCTGTTTATCGTTATTTGATGGATTGTAAATATGATGGAGTTTCGGAGGTGAGGTATGAGAGTATAGAGGAAATGCCTGTTGATTTGTGTCGAGAACTAATATTGAAACATGTTGTCGTGGGAAAATATTTGAAAGAGGATATCGGCTTTCGGAATATGGACTACGCAATATATGCGGAGGAACAGGATGGAGGAACAACTTTTACTTGCATAGGAGAGAATCAAGTCATTGCTTATCTGGAACGGGATACTTACAAGGGGATTCCGGAAGCCGGGGCAATAGAGATGTTTTTGTATTCTGTAACCGTCGGGAAAATGATTCCTTTAGCAACACCGAATATACAACCTAAAAACGGAGTAGTTCATGCCTTGAATTATGGTTATGATTTTGGAAAAATTTAAATGAAAGACTATGAGAGTAATATTGATATTAATGATGGGAGTGTGTATGTTGCTGGGAGCTTGCCAGGATGTTACTCCCGGTTATTTACAGACAGAATATGCGGGTTATACTATGGATTCTATGGTTGTGAAAAAAGTGCTGGATCTAACTCCTCCCGAACCGAATCCGACTTTTGAGATGTATGTAAATAATTATGGATATACTCCGGAATATTGCGTGCAGAATGGTATTTATCCGACAATAGGAGGAGATGAATATAAACGTGATAAGTACGGATGGCCTTGGACGAGTACGCCGATAGAAGGGGTAGAGGGTACTCGACCTATTTTTGTCAGTATAAAAAGTATTACCACGGAATTGGGTAATGCGGAAAAAATGTGGGAAGTGTTGAAAGTCAGCGGTGATGGAACTTTTTCTATGCCAGTATATAGTGATGTCCCTGTTGGGCGTTATCGGATATCTCTGACTTTTACGAATGAAGGATATACTCAGGATGTGAATGACTGTTTTACGATTATCGTGAAATAGAATGTACGTGTGGTGATATTAGTGAAAGAGGTGATTACAAGATACAATCACCTCTTTTGCCCCGTTCTTGTTTGGTGTCCCCTCGTCGCTTGTTAACCGCTGGGCTAGGACAAGAACATAGCATCTTCATAGTATGTACATAACATGAACACGGGTGGGTGTAGTTGGAGAGTTCGAGTATTATCATTGTTGGGGTCTTGCCCCAGTCCATCTGCGGACCTTCCTTAGCTTAAGTGTAGAGTACTGGTCCATTTCCCGTAGTTTTCCCTTTGAAGAGAGGGAGAAGGCAGGGTTCAAAGACGTATCACATTCGAATCAAAGACGTTTCAAAGGCGTTCGGGAGTGTCCTTGAAGCGTGCCTGTCCGGGTATTGAAGGGGGCTTACCCCGTATCCTCCCGCTTCCCGGGTTGGTTCTTGCCTGGCTCTTCTCGTTCTAAAAGTCTGGATTCCAGTGTCGATTAAAAAAGTTTGAAAAAAAGTGGTTGAAAAGTTT
>NZ_JBCOSQ010000069.1:0-28602 GCF_040920905.1 Butyricimonas sp. RTP31003st1_G1_RTP31003_210430
GGGATGATTCATTCCGGCATGATCCCCAAGTTGGATAATGCTTTTAAATCTGTTTCTAACGGGGTGCAGGAGGTTCGGTTGATTCATCCGGATGATTTGGGCCAACCGGATGCGGGAACTAGGATAATATTGGAAAAACAATGGATGCGAGTGGAGCAATAGAACTTTTAAAACAAATTATATCCATTCCTTCTTTCAGTAAGGAAGAAGACAAGGTGGCTGATTTGATTGCCGATGTGTTGAAAAGATATAGGTTCGACGTGCATCGCAAAGGTAATAACGTGTGGAGTCGTTCAAAGAATTTCGATGACGCGAAGCTCACGTTATTACTCGATGCACACTTGGATACCGTGCGTCCTAACGGGATTTGGGACAGTGACCCTTTTACGCCGGTTGTGAAGGAGGGAAAGTTGTTCGGTTTGGGAAGTAATGACACGGGGGGAAGTCTTGTCTCTATGCTGGCGGTTTTTGTTGAATTGGCATCCGGGAGTTTGCCGTGTAATCTGATATTCTTGGCATCCGCAGAAGAGGAGAACACGGGAAGTGGCGGGATTCAAAGCGTGTTTCCGGAACTTGGGCGGGTTGATTTTGCCCTTGTGGGAGAGCCTACGGGAATGTGTCCGGCGATAGCGGAGAAGGGGTTGATGGTGTTGGATGGTTACGCCCGGGGAAAAGCGGGACACGCTGCAAGGGAGGAAGGGGTGAATGCCATTTATGAGGCAATGGAAGATATACATTGGTTTCGTACGTATCGGTTCGAAAAGATTTCGGAATTGTTGGGTCCGGTGAAAATGAGCGTAACGGGGATCGAGGCGGGAACCCTGCATAACATGGTTCCTGCAACTTGTCATTTCATGGTGGATGTACGGGTAAATGAACTTTACACAAACCAGGAAATATTTGATACGATCCGTGATCACGTGAAATGCGATATGATCCCTCGCTCTTTTTCACTGAACTCATCTTCCGTTTCGCTTTCTCACCCGATGGTGAAACGATGCATCGAGTTGGGGTTATCTCCTTACGGTTCCCCGACGACATCGAATCAGGCGGTGATTCCATGCCCCTCTCTGAAGATTGGCCCCGGGGATAGCGCTCGCTCGCACACGGCAAATGAATATATTCGTTTGGAAGAAATACGGGAGGGGATTAAATGGTTTAAATCTATCATTCAATATGTTGAATTATAGATTTAAACAAACTAAAAGTTAAAAACTAGAGAATGTGTCAAAAGGCATTTTTCAAACTCCCTCCCCCCTTCGGGGTACTCCCTCTATAAACAGAGGGAGAGTTGAAATATTCCCTTTTTTCGGTAAGAGTCACCAACTCCTCCTCTGTTTATAGAGGAGGTGGCACGAAGTGACGGAGGAGTTTCTTGAGGATAAAATACCTTTTGACACACCCTCTAGTTGAAAAGATAAAAGTAGAAAATCAGAAGGCGTTGGCCTTGTGTGGCTGGAATTTAAAATTTAAAATCTAAAATTTAAAATAGAATGAAGCTTTGGGATAAAGGATATGATATAGATGGTTTTACGGAATCATTTACGATAGGGAAAGACCGGGAGTTGGATGTTATGCTGGCGGGGGCCGATGTCATCGGGAATTTGGCTCACTTGAAAATGTTACATGCCGTGGGCTTGGTGAACGAGGCGGAATATAAATCTTTGCAGCGGGCATTAGTTGATATTCACGGAATGGTGGAAAGGGGCGAGTTCGTGATAGAAGAGGGAATTGAAGACGTGCATTCTCAAATCGAGTTATTGTTGGTGCGGGAATGTGGGGATGCGGGGAAAAAGATTCACACGGGACGTTCCCGGAATGATCAAGTGTTACTCGATTTGAAGTTATTTACCCGGGAGGCGATATTCGAAACGTTGGAGCATATAGAACGTTTGTTTGATTTGTTGATACGACGGGCAGGGGAGAATAAAGACGTGTTGATTCCCGGTTACACGCATTTGCAGGTGGCCATGCCGTCTTCTTTCGGCTTGTGGTTTGGTGCTTATGCAGAATCGCTTGCTGACGATTTGTTGGCGTTGAAGGCGGCTTACGATATGGTGAACACGAATCCTCTTGGTTCTGGGGCGGGGTATGGATCGTCGATTGCTTTGAACCGGCAAATGACGACTGATTTGCTCGGATTTTCAAGTTTGGCTTATAACGTGGTTTATGCCCAGATGCAGAGGGGAAAGATGGAAAAGAACGTGTTATTCGGGTTGGCTGCCGTGGCGACGACTCTGGGACGTTTGGCTGCTGATGTTTGTCTTTTCGCTTGTAGTAATTTCGGGTTTGTACGTTTGCCGGATAAGTACACAACGGGATCCAGCATCATGCCGCACAAGAAGAATCCGGATATATTCGAGTTGATCCGGGCGAAATGTAATCACTTGCAATCGCTCCCCATGCAAATGGCCATGATCTGTACGAACCTGACTTCCGGGTATTTTCGGGATATGCAATTGACCAAAGAATTATTTTTACCCGCTTTTCAAGAGTTGAACGATTCCCTTTTTATGGCTCATCTCGTGCTGCAGGAGATGGAAGTGAAACGGGATGTTTTACGAGATCCCCGTTATGCCTATATTTTTTCCGTGGAGGATGTGAATGAACGGGTAATGGCCGGAATCCCATTTCGGGAGGCTTACCGGGAAATCGGTATACAAATTCAAGAGGGGAGTTATCGAGATGGGGTACGTGAAATTCATCATACGCACGAGGGAAGTATGGGTAATCTTTGCCTGACGGAGATTAAAAATAAATTCGAGAAAAGAGTATCTGAGTGGGACATTACTACGGTTCGTGAGGCGATAGAAGGTCTGTTGGGGAACAGATTATAGGAATTTTTTCCACACTTGTTCCACATTTTTCCACATACTTGTTTTTTAAGATTCCTGCATAAATAGTTGATTATCTTGTGAGTATATCTTTTGTTTGGTGGTGGCATACAATTCTCTATACTATAAGCAAATGGTTGAATGATTAAAATTGATTGGTTATGGGAATTTGTATATTTTTTATCGTAATAGCTATTTCGGGACTTTTGTTACCGCATTTTTTAGCAGAACCTGAAATGAAGTAGAGTGAACCTAATCATCTTGATGATAGACAATTATTAATATAAACACGACGGATATACGTCAATATCCGTTAGTAAGAGCGGGAGTTTTATTCGTGTAGTTGGAGGTTTGAGGAGATTTATTACATTTGTTTCTAGCAGGTATCTCTTTTTTAGAGGGTTACCTGCTTTCTTTTCCTAAATTCCGTTAAAAACTTTTTTGTTTAGTCGATTAAGGCTATTTTCGTGTTAGAAATAAATCGACTTATGGCAAAGATTTTAATCGTGGATGACGATACAACATTTTGTATCATGTTGAGAAAATGGTTGGAAAAACGTGGATTTGAGGTAGATACTGCTTTTTCCTACAAGGACGCTGTAAAGCAATTGGATAAAGCAGGGTTTGATCTCGTGTTGACGGATTTGCGTTTGCCGGATAAGGATGGGATCGATTTGCTCCGGGTGATCAAGGAGAAAACACCGGAAACACAGGTGCTTCTGATGACGGGGTATGCCGATATACAGACCGCAGTCACGGCGATTAAACTGGGGGCTTTTGACTACGTGGCTAAGCCTGTTATCCCGGATGAGATTCTTAAAAAGTTGCAGGAAGCTTTGAAGTTGGAGGCAGAGCCCGTTGCCAAGTCTGTTCCTGCAAAAGCGAAAACGACGAGCTTTTCTTATATAAAAGGAGTGAGTGAAGGTGCCGATCGGCAATATGAATATATTCATCTGGTAGGGCCTACCACGATGACGGTTTTGATTAACGGGGAGAGTGGTACGGGTAAAGAGTATATCGCTCGCCTGATTCACTCGATGAGTAACCGGAAGGACGGGCCTTTCGTGGCGGTTGATTGTGGGGCAATACCGAAGGACCTTGCCGCGAGTGAGTTCTTCGGGCATATTAAGGGTTCTTTCACGGGTGCCGTTACCGATAAACAGGGGTATTTCGTGACCGCATCGGGGGGAACCATTTTCTTGGATGAGATTGGTAATTTGCCTTATGACGTGCAAGTTCAGTTGTTGCGCGCACTCGAAGAACGTAAAGTGCATCCCGTGGGCGGGAATGTTGATATTCCTTTTGATGTTCGTATCATTTCAGCCACGAATGAGAATCTCAAAGAGGCCGTCGCGAGTGGTCGTTTCCGTGAGGATTTGTATCATCGTTTGAATGAATTTTCCATTCAAGCATTGCCTCTTCGGGAGAGAAAAGAGGATATTCTGATTTTTGCCAATCATTTCTTGGATAAGGCGAACGAGGAGCTGGGGAAACAAGTGGCCGGATTTGATGAGGAGGTGATGCGTATTTTTAGAACTTACTCGTGGCCGGGAAATTTGCGGGAAATGCGTAATATCGTGAAACGGGCGACGTTGTTGTGTATGGGAAGTTTGATTTCCAAGACCTGTTTGCCCCCAGAGTTGGAGCAAAAGCCCGTGGAGCCTGAAAAGACATCTACAACACGGCGAGAGATGGAGATCGAGCTGATCAAGGAGGCCATGCAGAAATGCCGGAACAACAAGAGCGAGGCTGCCCGTATGCTCCAGATAGACAGGAAAACATTGTATAATAAATTGAAAAGTTTCGGTCTGGAGGACTTATGAGATATTTTGAGAGATTATTGGCGTGTTTCTTTTTCCAGTAATTGGAGAACATTGTTTCCTTCTTGCAGGATCTTTTCAATACTCTCTCTTATTTTATTTTCCTCTGTATCCAATGGCATTTTTTCCAGGAAAAGCAACGAGGGGATGACATCGTTAATCGCTAGTTGCTTGAACATGGGTAGCATTTTGTGTGCTAACTTGGCAATCTGTTCCGTTTCATGTAATTCCAGATGTTGGGCCAATAGCTGGAAATTGGTCTTGCAATCCGATATAAAAGACCCGATAATTTGATTGGCAGCATCCTTGTCATTGTCGGCAAAGACCATGATCATGTCTAAATTATAAGGGGCGTTTTTATCAGAGGTTTGTGTTGTCGGCTGTTTGGTTTCTATCGTACATCCTAACAGGTCGTTTACCCTGCTATATAGTTGTTCCGGGGTATACGGTTTATTTAGATAAGCTGAAAAGCCGGCTTCTTGATACTCCTTTTCGTGCATATCGTCACGGGCAGACAAGGCGATTACCGGAATGCTTTTTATTTGTTGGTTTTGGGATTCACGGATTTGTTGCACGAGTTCAAACCCGTCCATTTCCGGCATCTGGATGTCGGATAAAACAATATTATAATTCCCTTTTTCCAAACGGGATAGCACCTCTTGAGGGTGTGTACATGTGTCACACTGGATACCTGCTTTCCGGAGTAATTCTGTCGTGACGGTCAATTGAAGAATGTCATCATCGACGATAAAGGCTTTCATCCCTTCATGCCTAACTGGGGGTGAAGAGGGTGTTTCTGTCGGTTGGGATTCTTGTGCCGTGGCCTTTATCAATGGGAATTTAACCGTGAAGGTACTTCCCTCGCCTTTTTTACTTTCGAGGGTTAATTCCCCATCAAGTAAATGGACGAGTTGTAATGTGATCGTTAAGCCAAGACCTGTGCCTTCCGCCCCGTTGTTATGTTGCGGGGTTAGGCGGGTGAATTCTTTAAATATCAGTTCTTGTTCCTCTTCCGTCATTCCCGGCCCGGAGTCTTTGATTACAATGATAAACTGGTCGTCTTTTGTAGGGGAAATAAAGGCGGATAAAGAAACCTTTCCTTCCCGGGTGTATTTTATGGCGTTCGATAGGATATTCACTACGATTTGGCGAACTTTCATGGAATCCCCGAGGTAAAGTCCGTTCAGGGCGTTGCTAATATCGCTTTTCAATTCCAGACTCTTTTGTGCCGCTAGAGGAAGGAAACTATCCGTCGTCTCCTGTAACAGGCGTCCCGGGTTATATGGAACCGTGTTGATCTCCATTTTATTGGATTCCAATTTGGAGAAATCAAGCATGTTATTGGCAAGATGCAGGATATGTTCGGCTGTCCCTTTCATGTTTTTGAGAAAATAGTGCTGTCGCTCTTCCAGTTGGGTGTTATTTAGTAGTTCAATGTACCCGATGATGGAGCTTAGAGGGGATTTGATGTCGTGAGTGACAGTCAGCATGAGTTTCTCCCGGTTATGTAGTAACCGTTCCGTGTATGTTTTTGCTGCTTCCAGTTCCCGCCTGTATCGTTGACTTTGCGTGATGTCATTAATGATGAGAACGACGAAAAAGACCACCAGTACACAAGCGATGATCGCGATCCAGGATATAGTTCTGGTGAGATGATGCGTCGTGATTTGCTGTTGTTCCAAGCGGATCATCGTGTTTTCGAGTTCTTCTTTTTCAAGGTCTTTCAGTACTCGTTTGAGGCGTTCCGTGATGTGTTGACCACTTTGGATAACGATCGCCTCTCGCCGGGAGACTTCCGCGTCGATCTCTTCCTTTTGCTGCTGGTACTGGCTCCATGAATCCCGAATCACGTTCATTAATGTGTCCGTGTTGTTGTTCGTCGAGACCATACTGAGCGTGTCAACGATGCGATGGAGGGTCGTGTCGACTTTTAGGATGGAATCTCTTTTTGTTCGGAATAATCCTTTTCTTTCTCGGATGATATAGCTACTGTCAATGACTGTAATAATTTTTTCCCGGAGATCGGGGATGATATCTGCCGAATCTTTGAGCGTACCTATTTTTTCGATTGTTTTGTTGTAGAAATCTTCGGGTATATAATATTTTTTGACATAATATAGGTCTTTTAGATTCTCGATACGTTTACCTAGAAGTGTGTTTATCGTGTCTATTCGCAGGTTTTGTTCCGAGCTGATGGATAGATTTTTCAAGGTATCCATGTTGTCCTTGATGTCCTCTATCAATTTCATGTACGTGTCAAAATTCTTTTGTGTCCCCGTTTGGGAAAAAGCGATTCCGGTATTTTCTGCCTCGTATAGTTTGGTGAGTGTGTTACTTATGATGAATAGTTTTTGTTGCATAACGATTTCATCATTCCCTTTTTGGGTTAAGGCAATGGTCTGTTTGTAGATAAAGACAATTGCAATTGCTCCTAACAAGAGAATGAGGATATATCCCGTGATGAGTTTGAGTTTGGTAAATTTGAAAGGTCTTTGCATAGCGAACAGATTTATAGCAAATGTATAAAAAAATAGTCAACCAATCAGTAAGGTTGACTATTTTAGACGTGCTGGTGTGCTACTCCTTAAAGTTCGTTTTTATAGAATGAATAAGTCTCTTCTATAATTTCCGGTGTTGCGGCATCCAATTGATATAAAATCTCCCGGCAAAATTCCAAAGGGGCATTACCGTTAGCCGTTACTATGTTATTGTTTCTTACGGCTTGATCGTTTATGTAATTAGTTTCACCCGTGTACTGGGCACCTGCATATTGCTTGAGGTAATCCAGCGTGTTACTTGTATGTTTTACGTGGTTGAGGAAACCATACATTCCGAGATATACGGAGGCATTACAGATTCCGGCAACCAGTTTGTTTTCCGCGATTGCTTTTTCCACTAATGATGCGATGGGTTTCGCCTCGGGCAAAAACCAGTTCATGCCGCCGATGAGTATAAGTCCTGCATGATCATCCGGCAGGTCGTTAATATCATAATCCGGTAAAACCTTGAATCCACCTATCGAGGTAATGGGTTCTTTGGATAGTGACAACGTTTTCACCTTGTATTTAATCGGACATCCCGGTTTGACACCCATATTTAGGCAGGTGGAGATATAGGCACCTTCCCAGTCTGCAAAATTGTTTAGTAGTACAAAAATTACTTCTTTTTTATCCATTCTTTTAATATTTAGTTTTATCATCTTCTTCGCATCCCGGTAACTTATACCCGATTTGTTTTCTTTCCTTAAATCCCCGGTCTTTTGTCTGCAGTTCCGCTAAAGTTTGATTTATTAATTCGAGTTGTATCCGGGTATCGTCGTTAATGTCGTTGTAGTCGGAAAACACTTCTTCGATATAGTTTTCTATCGCATCCATTCGTTTTTCGAGTTCATCGATCTTATTTGTTTTTGGGCTGGCGATCATTTGGCGAATAGCCACAAAAGCCCGCATTATTGAGATATTTACATTAATGGCTATATCACTATTGAGGATTCCGGATAACATCGCAAGCCCTTGTTCCGTGAATGCATAAGGTAGATATTTCGTGTGTTCCCCTCTACCATTCTTTAAGATTCCAATTTGGAATCTTAAAGCTTCCCACTCTTCTACTGTTAACTGAAACATGAAATCGGGTGGAAATCTTTTGAGATTTCGCTTTACAGCTTTGTTCAAGTTACCTGTTGTGACTTGGTATAACTCTGCCAAATCTCGATCCAACATCACCTTCTGTCCCCTAATCTCGTATATTTTGCTTTGTATTAATTGCAGATTGTCCATAATTGCACTCGTGTTGTTTATTTCTTTTCCTCCTCTTCACATCCCGGTAGTTTGTACCCGATTCTTTTTCTTTCCTTAAATCCTCGGTCTTTTGTCTGCAGTTCCGCTAAGGTTTGATTTATTAATTCGAGTTGCATCATGGTATCATCATTGATGTCATTTTGATCTACTAGAACCTCTTCCATGTATTGTTTGAGTTCCTTTACTTGTGTTTCGATCCTTTCAACACGGCTTTCTATGGGGTTGGACAGCATTTGCCGGACTGCCACGAAAGCCCGCATTATTCCCCTATTTATTTCTATCGCAAGCTTGGAGTTCAAAACGCTACTAAGCATCGCTACTCCGAGTTCGGTAAAAGCGAAAGGAAGATATTTTATATTGCTTCCACGTCCCTTGTTCAAGGTCGCAAATTGCGTCCTTGAAAGTTCGGTTATTTCTTTTTTTGTAAGCTCAAACATAAAATCATCACCTTCAAACCTGTCTATATTACGCCTCACGGCTTCTTTGAGGCGTTTTGTTTCGACGCCGTACATTTCTGCTAGGTCGAAGTCTAACATCACCTTCTGTCCCCTAATCTCGTATATTTTGCTTTGTATTAATTGTAGATTGTCCATAATTGCACTCGTGTTGTTTATTTCTTTTCCTCCTCTTCACATCCCGGTAGTTTGTACCCGATTCTTTTTCTTTCCTTAAATCCCCGGTCTTTTGTCTGCAGTTCCGCTAGGGTTTGATTTATTAATTCGAGTTGCATCCGAGTGTCTTCGTTTATGTCGTTTTGGTCGGTAAAAACATCTTCGATGTATTCTTTTAGTTCCTTTAATTCGTTTTTTAGTTCACCGATATTATCAACAGGAGAGATATGTATTAATTGACGCATTGCGACAAAGGCTCGCATGATACCCCTATTTATCTCGATGGCAGTTGGTGAATTAAGAACACTGCTAAGCATCGCTACACCTAATTCTGTGAAAGCAAAAGGGGTATATTTTATGTTGGATCCTCTTCCTTTGTTCAAGATCACAATTTGTGATCTTGAAATTTCTTCTTTGGTAAGTTCAAACATGAAATCTTCTCCTTCAAAACGTGCAGAATTACGTCTGACTGCTTGTTTAAGTACTCTAGTTTCAATGCCATATAGCTCTGCCAGATCGAAATCTAACATTACTTTCTGGCCCCTGATCTCGTATATTTTACTTTGTATAATTTGCAAGTTAGCCATAATTACGCTTATGTTGTTTTATACAAATGTAGGGAAAAACGAGAATAGTTTGTTGTTTTGGCTTATATATTGGCTACATAAAAAATAACCCGCTATAACGTTTTGTGTTTTAGCGGGCTATGTGATAAGGTGGTGATCCCCACGGGACTCGAACCCATATCAAAGGAACCGGAATCCTTCATTCTATCCATTGAACTAGGGGACCATATTATCCGAGTGCAAAGCTAATCAAATTTTTAAAAAAAGGGAGCAATTTGCTCCCTTTTTTAATGTATAATAGATAAACTATTTTACCTTTTTACGAGTAGCGTAACTTACACGTAAAGAATTTGCTTTACGCAATTCTTGTTTTACGTCGGTTACGATACCCATTTTTGTAAACTGATCCACTTTTAAGTTATTCGTGATCATGTTCCGTTCTTCCTCTTTACGAGTTTCTTGTTCAGCGGCAACGAAACTACTGATTTCACTTACGCTTGCCAGCTTATCATTCAACTGGATACGAGGTTCACTTCCGTAAGTAGCCACGTACTGATCTTTTGGTTTTCCGATGAAGATGTTACTAACCAGAGATTTTTTCTCCAATTTGGTAACTTCCTTTGCCTCGGGCATTCCGTTATCAACCATCACGAGTACTTCTCGCATCGTGGTACTAACCATGAAGAAGAATAATAGCATGAACACGATATCCGGTAGAGATGCTGTTGAAATTGCAGGAGTCTCTTTTCCGCCTTCTTTTCTAAATTTAGCCATTACCTCTTTCCTCCTTTCCCGATATTTTTAGGTTCTGCCTCGGATATTGCGGTGGGAACAAGTTTTCTCACTGCATCCATTTGCTCTTCCGTGAGTTCGCTATATTTCTTTCCCCATTTTTCCATGGCTTTAATATCTCTGATTTCGTTGTATGCTGCGGTCAGTTCATCCTGAACTGCAATATACATTTTATATGAGGTACCACGGTCACTTTGAAGAGAGATAATCCCTCTCGAAACTTCAGCTTGTCCAAAGAAAGGAATTTCTTTAACAACCTTGCTCGGTAGGTCATCTCTATTTTGTGGGTTTAGAATAAACTCTTTTGCCTTCTCCTTCAGATTCTCAATTTGCATCAGTTCCCCGTTTACGGCCAGCAAATCGTTCTTGTTTACCAAAACCTGTAATATATTGCGTTTGGCAACAGGCGGAGCGATTACTTGATTTTCTGGAGGCATTGGCGGTAACCGTCTGAATAATCCTGAGTCCACATCCATGGTCGTTGACATCAAGAAGAATGTCAACAGCAAGAATGCTATATCCGCTGTGGAAGAGGCATTAATTTCTGGTGTTTTTTTATTTGCCATAAATCTCTTTTTTTACTCTTCAGGAAACATTATCTAACGCGTCTGATAATTTCCGTAACAATGATAGCACCGATAGCACCAATTCCCAAGAAATAAGTCGTGATTAGGATGGTATCGGTGAATTTTAAGGTTCCAGGAACGTTGTCTGAACCACTATATCCCGGAATCTCCATGATTGTTCCGTCAGACATAGAATAAGCGATTAACACGAGGATTACGATCCCTGCGAGAGCTATAAAGCTCTTCATCGCTTCTTTCGGTCTGGTGAATAATCTGATAATCGGGAATATTACTGCTGCAATAATAGCAACAGCAAATAGGATATATGACCACCATATTAATTGTTCTGTGTATACCGGGTTGGAATATTGTGAATTTGGAAGTTCACCCCCAAAGTAAAATAACCCCAGTAACACAACCGTAATGACGAACATTACGATGGTCAGGATATTTAATATTTTGGTTATTTTCTGCATGGTTTAGTGTTTTTGATTGTATTTGACAAGAATGTCTAATAAGGTTACGGAAGCGTCTTCCATGTCATTAACAATACTTTCGATCTTAGCAATACAATAGTTGTAGAATACTTGAAGGATCATGGCAACGATCAAACCACCCACGGTCGTGATCAATGCAACCTTGATACCTCCTGCCACCAATGACGGTTGGATATCACCTGCTGCCTGAATCTTATCGAAGGCGTCGATCATACCGATTACAGTTCCCAAGAATCCCAACATCGGGGCCAATGCGATGAACAAGCTGATCCAAGACATTCCTTTTTCCAAAAGTCCCATTTGAACTGAACCATAAGATACAACTGATTTCTCAACCATGTCAACACCTTGATCATAACGGCACAATCCTTGATAAAAAATACTTGCGATCGGCCCTCTGGCGTTACGGCAAACTTCTTTAGCTGCTTCAACTCCACCATTATTCAAAGCGTCTTCTACACTTGCGATCAATTTTTTCGTGTTAACAGAAGCCAAGTTCAAGTAAATAACTCTTTCGATAGCGATAGCCAAACCGAAGATCAAACACAAGATAACGAAACTCATGAAGGCGGCACCTCCCTCGATGAATTTTTGTTTCAAGGCTGCGTGGAAAGAAGTACTTTCGATTTGTGATTCGTCTTCTAACACGGTAGGGTCTGTAGTTTCCTCTTCTTCTTGATAAGTTTCTGTCGTTTCAGTGGTCTCTGTTTGAGTTGTTTCATTCTCTTGAGCCATTAGCATAGATGATGCTCCAATAGTAAGCATTCCTAAAACTGCTATTAGTGCAAATAATTTTCTCATGATCAATTTAACTGATTTTTAGTTTATTAATAATTAAAATTTAACTCTATAATATCTGTTTAAGCTGTTTCTTTCTTGTTTTACACCGCATACCGGTTAAAATCGGGCACCAAGGTATAAAAAAAATGTTAAAATCCAATATATTTGGGGGATATTTCTCCCTTCAAGCCGTTATTTAAATATTTTTTTATTTCGTTAGTGTCTTTATATTTGCCCAGTACATACATCATTTTACATACAGCGGCTTCCGTGGTAATGTCGTGACCGCTGATGACTCCAGCGTTAAGTAGCTCTCTACTTGTTTCATACTTGCCCATCTCGACACTCCCGCCTTGACATTGGGTGACGTTATACACGAAAATTCCCTTTGATAGTACTTCCTTAACCTTGTTAAGAAAAACTTTATTCGTGGGAGCGTTGCCCGACCCGTATGTTTCCAGTATGATTCCTTTTAACCCGGGAATCCCTGTTACCGCGTCAATCACTTCCGGTCTCATGCCCGGGAATATTTTCAATATGGCGATATTCGTGTCCACGTCACAGAATGCGCTTACGGGTTCCGTTCGCGGGGTGTAATCGATTGCACTGTAATCGTAATGAATATGTATCCCGATGTTTGCCAATGCCGGGTAGTTGAATGACTGGAAGGCATCAAAACTTTCCGCGTTTATTTTTGTCGTCCGGTTTCCTCGGAATAGTTTATCTCCGAACAGGATGCAGACTTCCGGAACAATGGCCTTTTCTTGATCGTAAGCGGCTGCTATTTCAATGGCCGCGATCAGGTTTTCTTTCCCGTCCGTTCTGATTTTCCCGATAGGTAGCTGGGAACCGGTAAAGATCACGGGTTTGGTCAAGTTGTTTAACATGAAACTCAAGGCTGCGGCCGAGTAGGCCATGGTGTCCGTTCCATGCAGGACAACAAATCCCCGGTAATCATCGTAATTCTTCAAGATGATTGAACAGAGGTCTTTCCATAATTGTGGTTGGAGATCCGAGGAATCTATGATTTCCGGTAAGGTGTAACTATCTATCGTGAATCCAAATTCTTTGATTTCCGGAACCTCGCAAGCGATCTGGTCAAAATTGAAAGGGCATAACGCCCCGGTTTCAGGGTCGTTTACCATCCCGATTGTACCTCCGGTATATATAATTAACACGGGTTTTGTCATACGCACTAAGTTAAAAACTAAAACATTACAAGCTTTAAGCTCCCTCTGCACTTTTCGTCAGTAAATTACCTGTCTGTATCTTTTCTATGAACAGTTCGCACTACTGACGTGCAAATTAAATAAATTCATAGCATTATTCGTTGTTATTTCCTCGACTTTTTTCGTGTCGATCCCTAGAATTTCAGCAATTTTAGCGGCTATACACGGAATGTAACTACTTTCATTGCGTTTACCCCGGTAGGGAACGGGGGCAAGATAGGGAGCATCCGTTTCTAATACAAGGTGTTCTGCCCCGATTCTTCCCACGACTTCTGCCATGGATGATTTTTTGAAGGTAACGACACCACCGATCCCCAGTAGAAAACCTAAGTCTATTGCCCGCCGGGCATCTTCTTCCGTGCCAGGGAAACAGTGGAGTATGCCTTTCATGTTATAGTGTTGTCTTTTTAGCACGGTAAATATTTCCATTAGCGAGTCTCTCGAATGGATGATGACGGGCAAATCCATTTCTCGGGCGATGTTTAATTGTCGTTCGAAGACAATAATTTGTTCCTTGTAAAATGTTTTATCCCAGTAAAGATCAATTCCACACTCTCCGATTCCGTGTATTGTTTCTTGGCCTAGTAATTTCTCGAAAAGTTGCATTTCCGTTTTGTAGGATTCGTTTACGGAAGTCGGGTGTACTCCCAGCGTGGGGTACATCATGTCCGGGTGGGTTTGCGCCAGTGATAACATTGCTTGCCGGGTTGTGCTGTCAATGTCCGGTAGTACAATCTGTCGAACGTTGGCAGCTAACGCCCGTTGAATAACTTCTTCCCTGTCATTGTCGAACTCTTCGGCATAGATGTGTGAGTGAGTATCTATAAACATATTTGTGATATAAGTGTCATTCTTCTTGTCGCAAAAGTAGTGAATTGTTTATGGATTGGCAACTAGGGGTGTTTAGCATCCTTTTTCTCGGGGTTATTCATGTCCGTTACATGGCGGTAGGGCGACTATTGGGAGGCTGTTAGGCGCCATCGCCCGATTGTCGCCCGATGCTCGCCCGATTATCGCCGCCATTTTAACAGATGGAAAACAAAAATAACATACTTGAGTATCCCGTTAACCGGACCTATAACGAGGCTATTCACGCTCAAGAATAGAATTTTGGGCCATTATATCCCCGGTAAAGGCCCGGGATAAGGGATACATCACCTGTCCCGGGGCTTCCGGGGTCGCGGCATCCATCTCTTCAAAGTTTCTTAACGATAATCACGTTGTCTTTATGTTTTATGTCTGGAAACGAACGGGTATAGAGGCGGGTGGCAAGTTTTTTATGGTATGAGTTTGCTGCTTGTCATATTTTTCATTAGGTTTGTGTTTAATAATAAAAGCATTTGTATGGACGTGGAAAATGAGAGCTCGTTGCGGATAGACGAGCGAGTATTTAAAAAATTGTTTGATAAATTTTATCAAGCCTTGTGCGTTTTTGCGTCCACCTATTTGAAAGATGATGCCCTGTCTGCCGATATTGTTCAGGAAGGGTTCGTGAAATTCTGGAATAAGCGGGAGGGTTTTGATAACTATTTCAAGGTGAAATCTTTCCTTTATACCATGGTGCGGAATGATTGTTTGAACTATATACGCGATCACAAGTTGAGGCGGGAGGATCTTTCCGTGGTTGAATCTCTTGAATTTTACACGGAGACGCTGGTAGAGGAAGAGGCCTATCGAATGTTTTATAATGCCGTGGAATCCTTACCTCACCAAACCCGACAAGTGATTATGTTGTCCATGGATGGCTTGAAAAATAGCGAGATTGCCGGACAGCTGGGAATTGCCGAGAGTTCCGTGCATACGTTAAAGAAAATAGCGTACAAGAAATTGCGCGAGATTTTGCGAGAATATTATTATCTGGTTTTTATTTTCCTCCTGAATAAATAGCTGATTCCTAGGGTTGTTTGTTTTTTTTCTTTCAAAAAAGTGAATTTTTCGTTCCCCATAAATTCCATTTTTCGTGTTGTAATGGTAAAGAAATAAATAGGTCGTAAAAACTTGGGATACGAGGGTATTAAATCTTGATATTGCACGAGGGTTGAATTGCGTGGTAAATGAATTGATATGGAACGAATGGATAAAAATAGTCCGGAATTGATGGATGACCCGTTTTTGCTAGCTTCTTGGATCGCAAAATCGATGGCCGGAGAATTGTCTGATGAAGAATTGCAATTATTGGATGAGTGGCGAATGGCTTCAGGGCGAAACCGTCAGTTGTATGACCGAATCGTCAGTCGGGAAGGCTGGGAATCGAAACAAAAACATTTCACGGCTTTTGATAAAGTATCCGGTTGGCAGGGATACTCGAAAAAATTAAAGAAAACAGAGAAAAAAGCAATACGCTGGCGTGTGTTTTTACGTTATGCGGCAGTTTTGTTGATCCCCTTGGGCGCTACTGTTTATGGCGTTCTTCATTCGGGAGAGGAGACTGTCTCTTTGGCGGAGCTGAATGCAATCACACCCGGAGGAAGCCGGGCGGAGCTGGTGTTGCCTTCGGGGGAGGTGGTTGATTTGGTTGAGAAATCCGGGGTTATATCGCAGGGGGAAAACACGGTCATTAATAACGAAGGAAAAACTCTTTCCTATAAAAGTACAGGAAATCAGGCTCCGATGGACTCTTTGAGATATAACGAGGTGATCGTGCCGAAAGGAGGGGAGTATCAATTAGTGTTGAGTGACGGAACGCTTGTTTATCTGAATTCCATGACGAAGGTGCGTTTCCCGGAACGTTTTTCTGAAAAATGCCGGGAAGTGGAGGTGTGTGGAGAAGCTTTTTTCGAGGTAACTAAGAACAAAGATGTCCCTTTCATCGTGAAGACCGGGGCGTACGAGATCACCGTGTTAGGAACGAAATTTAATGTCACGGCGTATGCAGATGAACATGTGATCACGACAACATTGGTTGAAGGGGCAGTTTCCATCTCTGGCAAATGTATTGGAGAGGCGAGAACATTACGGCCTAATGAACAGTTGGTATTAGATCAAACCTCCGGAGGCGTGGAAGTTAGGAAAGTGGACGTGAATTATTATACGGCTTGGAAGGATGGTATGTTCCGGTTCCGGGATGTTCGTTTGGAAGAGATCATGCGGGTGGTGGAACGATGGTATGATATGACTGTTGTGTACGAGGATGAGAGTGCCAAGGATTTGCATTTCGGTTTTAATATGAGTCGTCTCGAAACGATAGAGCCCTTGTTGAATATTTTTGAATTGAATGGTAAAATAAAAATAACGAAAGAAGGAAAAGTTCTGAAAATAAAACGAGGTAGATAAAGGCAGGAAATGGTACCAGCATTTCCTGCGGGAATTACTTCGTTAACATTGAGATAATTATTAACTAATAATTGGGAGAGCAAATTTATGGAAAATTTTCTAATGTTTCTCAGGTGCAAACGTGAGAAATTGCAAAAATTATGGCTTATGTCGAAATGGACTTTTTTATTTGTTTTTCTAGGGATAATAAACACGCATGGAACGGTTTATTCCCAGAACGAGCAACAGGTTACAATCTCTATGAAGAATGCCTATTTGAAGGATATTTTATGGGCAATTCAGCGACAAACCACGTTTGTTTTCATGTATCACGAGGAAGATTTGGATAAGGTGGGAAAAGTGAATGTTGAGGTAAAAGCCTCAACGGTGGAAAAGATTCTGAGTGACTGTTTGAAAGGTACTGGTTTGACGTATGTTTTTCAAAATGAGGTGATCGTGTTAAAACCTCTGAATGACGAAAAGAAAAAGGAAATTAGAATTGTCGGTAAGGTGACGGATAAGGGAAGGGCGCCTTTACCAGGGGTAACAGTTATGGTAAAAGGGACGAGTTTAGGTACAGCGACTAATCGTGACGGACAGTACGGCATGACTTTGCCTGTCATGCGTGATACTAATTTCGTGTTAGTGTTCTCGTTTGTTGGAATGCGGACAGAAGAGATTAAGTATATCGGACAGGATACAGTCAATGTGGTAATGGTGGAAGATCAAAAAAAAATGGATGAAGTGGTCGTGACGGGGTATTCTAATATTCGTAAAGAGAGTTTTACCGGTAAAGCAACAACTGTGACAAAAGAGCAGTTGATGAAAGTAAACTCAAAGAATGTGATTGCGGCGTTACAGACGTTTGATCCTTCTTTCAGGATTAAGGATAATAAATTGTGGGGATCAGATCCCAATGCTTTACCAGAGTTTAATATCCGGGGAGAAACTTCTATCGGGCAGGCTAAAGGGTTGGATGTCGAACAACAAAAAAGAACTCAGCGCACGACTCTGGAAAATAATCCTAATTTACCCGTGTTTATTTTGGATGGTTTTGAGGTTGATGTGCAGAAGATTTATGATTTGGATGTGAATCGAATTGAAGCAATCACGATTTTAAAAGATGCTGCAGCAACAGCCATGTATGGTTCACAGGCAGCCAATGGTGTTGTTGTTGTTACGACGGTTGCTCCAAAGGCTGGGGAGATGCAAATTTATTATAATTTTTCTGGAAACGTAGATTTTCCGGATTTGTCGGACTACAATCTTTGTAATGCTGCGGAAAAGTTGGAAGTAGAGCGTTTGAGTGGTTTATATTCTTCAGATGATCCGGAACAGCAAATTGCACTTTTGGCAGATTATTATAAGAAGCAAAATGCTATTTTGCGTGGGGTGAATACAGATTGGATGTCACAGCCATTACGAAATGCTTTTGGTCATATGCATAGTTTGAATGTATCTGGAGGAGAGGAGAGTATCAGATATGGAATAGATTTGAATTATAATGCGAGTAAAAATGGTGTGATGAAAGGTTCATTCCGTCATATTTATGGGGGAGGTTTAACATTGGATTATCGTGCAGGGAGTTGGTTACAATTATTGAATAACATTACTTATACGGTTACAGAATCAGAAGATTCTCCTTATGGGCAGTATACACAATATGCTGAAGCACAACCTTACGCTGAAATTTATGATGAAAATGGGCGTTTGCTAAAAGAAACGACTGGAACGACGACCTCGAAAGTGAATCCTTTATGGAAGGTTGCTAATCTATCAACATTCTATGGCAAAATGAAAAATCGAGATTTAACGAATAACTTCCAGTTGAATATTCATATTATGGAAGGGTTAATGTTTAAGGGACAATTGGGACTCCGTAGAACAGATGGACGTACAGATAATTTTACGGATCCCGCAGATCCTATTTATGATGTGACTTCTGCTGATAAGAAAGGAGAATTGAATCGTCAGGAAAATAATAATTGGAGTTGGAACGGGAAAGCCATGTTTTATTATAATCATGTTTTTGGTAACCATTTTATTAATGCTACTGCCGGTGGAGAGGTTTCTGAAAGTGAGTCGGAATCATTATCATACATTTTAAACGGTTTTCAATTGGGTAATATGCATGAACCTCAATTTGCAGCAACTCAGGCAAATCCGGTGAATGTTTCAGAATCAAAGACTCGGAAAATAGGTTTTTTGGCATCCGTGAATTATGCTTATAATGATATTTATTTGTTTGATGGTTCTTTCCGTTTGGATGGGAGTTCTGATTTTGGCCGAGACAAACAATTTGCTCCATTCTGGTCGGTTGGAGTAGGATTGAATGTTCATAATTATGATTTTTTGAAAGGACATTGGCTAATTAGCCGTTTAAAAGTAAGAGCATCTTATGGGGCTACCGGTAATGTGGGTTTCGCTCCCTACACGGCAATAACAACTTTTCAGACGGCAACAGATGCTTGGTTTTTCACAGGTCCCGCAGCTTCTTTGATGGCTTTGGGGAATTCGCGATTGACTTGGCAAACAACTTATAAGTTAGATGTTGGTTTTAATATTGGTTTATTGAATGATAAGATCACTTTGGAAGGTTCGTATTATCGGAATGAGACAGAGGATTTGATTGATGATGTGAAAATTCCAGCTTATTCCGGTTTCACTTCTTACAAAGAAAATTCCGGTTCGACTTTGAATGAAGGATTTGAAATTGCAGTAACTTCTACTCTTTTCCAAAATAAGGATTGGATGGTGACATTTATGGCAAATTTGTCATCTAATAGAAGTAAAATCACGGAGCTGAGTGAGGAGATGAATGCTTATAATGAGACAATTCTTGCTGAATATGAAAAAGAAGATTCTGAGTATAGAGATGTGTTGAGCAGACCTTTGATGTTGTATTATAAAGGGAAGTCGTTGTCTTCTATTTATGCTGTTCGTTCTGAGGGAATTGATCCTGCTAATGGACGTGAGCGTTTTATCAAGAAGAACGGGATGTCTACTTATACGTGGGATGCTAATGATCAAGTTGTTGTTGGAGATACCGAGCCGGATGCAAAAGGTTCTTTCGGGATTAACGTGGGCTGGAAAGGAATTACGCTGAATGCTTATTTTAATTACCAGTGGGGAGGGCAAAGTTATAATTCAACCTTGGCGGACAAAGTCGAGAATGCTCAAATTAGTACACAGAACGTGGATAAACGGGTTTTATCTGCTAGATGGAAAAATGCGGGAGATGTGGTTCCCTATTATGATTTGAGTAAGAACCCGACCCAGAACCCGACCTCTAGATTTGTACAAGATGATAATCGTTTGGATTTTACAAGCCTTTCGATTGGTTATGATTTTAGTCGTCAGTTGATTTCTAAGTGGAAACTTAAAAGCTTGAGTGTGCAGTTCAGTGCGAATGATTTGTGTAAATGGCGTAGTGTGAAAGAAGAGAGAGCTATAAATTATCCATTTGCAAGAAGTTTCAGTTTTTCATTAAATGTTGGATTCTAAATGGTATATGGCATGGGAAATTATGTTAAAATATTGATAGTTGCCGTTACGTTGGTACTTACGGGATGTAAAGATTGGTTAGATGTTACTCCTGTGGGTCAGGCAACCGAGAATGATTTGTTTAGTTCGGGGACCGGTTATCGGTCCGTTTTGAATGGATTGTATAAGTCAATGGGGAAACCGGAACTTTATGGTCGGAATTGGTCTTATGGGATGTTGGATTGTATGGCTCAATTGTATGATCTAAGTTCATTTAATGATGAGATGTGCAAGGCCGCAGCAAAGTTTGAATACACGAATACTCAAGTGTCAGCGAGTATAGAGAGTGCATGGGGAATTGCTTACAATATTATTGCTAATGCGAATGATTTGTTGCAAAATGTTGAGAAGGCTTCGAATGATATATTTGCAGAGGGCGAAATGGAAAGGAAAATGATCATGGGAGAAGCGTACGCTTGCCGGGCTTTGATCCATTTTGAGTTGTTGCGCTTGTTTGCTCCGGCGTTGGTAAATGATGATGGACGTACATATATTCCTTATGTAGAGTCTTACCCGGTGTTATCTGCTTCAAAACTTGGCGTTAAGCCTTATTTGGAAAAAGTGATTGCAGATTTGGAAAAAGCTCGGGAATTAGTTGTTGGTTATGATACGACGGTAAACGGACAAGGAATTAATTTGTCCGGGACCGGGCGTTTTAATAACGATTTTACGTATAATTATCAAACTATATCGGGACAGCAGATAGAAGATTTTGATGCAGCTTCAATAGATGATTTTTTTAAAGGGCGTGGATATCGGATGAGTTATAATGCGGTAACAGCTTTGCTTGCTAGGGTTTGTCAATATGCCGGATTGGAGCAAGAAGCTTTTGATTATGCGGATGAGGTGGTGAAAGCGCATGTGGTGTTTCGGGATGGTTCAAAGAATCTGATGTATAAGGATGATTATAGTGGTTTAACACAGGGCTGGGGTAATACGGAGGAATCTTTTAACAATCGGAAGGATTATAAGACAATGTCGAACTTGATTTTTGCAGCTTATAATAGCTTGTCTTATCAAGGCTCAGGTAGTTGGTTAAGTGCAGATTGGAAAGGCGGAGTTTCACCGAATTGGTTTCAGATATCGGAAAGTTATTTTTCACATGGAGGAGTTGATGAGAAGAGTTCTGATCATCGATGGAATCATATGATCGTTTATGGTGGAGGAGTATATCCTGTTTCCGGGAAATGGTTTATTCCTACAAATTTAGACACTAGGGATAAGACTGTGAATTTGTTCCCTGTGATACGTCTTACGGAGATGAAATACATTATGGCCGAGTATTATGCACATAATGGGAATGTGGGTGATGCATATCGAATTTTAAATGAGATTCGGGAAAATAGAGGGATCTATGGAAGTTCACTTAGTGGATCTACTTGGGTAGAATTTGAACAAGAATTACTTCATGATGCCCGTCGCGAATGGATTTCTGAGGGACAATTATTTTTCCTGTATAAACGTTTGAATGCAGTGATTGTAAATGATAAAGGAACGTTACGTCCTATGACTCTCCAGGAAAGCATGTTTCCTGTTCCGGCAGATATTAAGTAATGATCTAAATCTTGAATCATGATGAGAAGATATTTATATTTTGTGATAATGTTGATGTTTTTGTCTTTCTATTCTTGTAATGAAGATGAAATAAAAATTTTTGACGGACAATCTCAGCTTTATTTTGATAAGTTTTATATGAATGCCCTTCGACCAGGAACAGAAGGGGCAGACTCGACGGTGATGTCATTCTTTTTTTATCCAGATGGTACACAGACAATAGAAGCAGAGGTCGTTGTGAACTACTCAGGATTACCATTAACGGATGATATTGCTTTTAGCTTGAAAGTAATAGAAGAAGGTACTACTGCTAATAAAGATGAATATGATTTGGACGATCAATACATATTTCATGCACGACCTTTGCAAAAAGGACAATTGGATATTCAAGACACGATAAAAATTCGATTGAATTTGTCAGAGCGATTAAAAAAATTAGAGAAAGGAGTGAGATTGTTCGTTGAGTTGATTCCAGGAGAGGGGATTGGATTAGGACAGTATGAACGTCGCCGGGCCGTGATTATTTCATCTTATGTGGCAGAGAAACCGACGTGGTGGGATAGTGAAGTAGAACTAACTCTTTTGGGAGTGTATTCCAGTACGAAATATAAGTTGTTTGTTGAACATGCTGATCCTGAAATGACGATGGATAGAGAGATGTTTGAAGAACGCCCAGATTTGGCTATTGGGTTGGTGTTAAAGTTTAAAGAATGGTTGATTGCCAATCCCGGACAAAAGGATGAGAATGGTAATGATATAACTGTTGTGATTTAATGATTAAAATGTTGCTATTATGAGAAAAATTCATATATTATTTTGTTTGTCGTTCCTCTTGATATTTGGTTGTTTAGAGGATGAGGGAAACTATGATTATGAGGATATTAAGGAGCCGAAATGGTATACAGATCAACCTATAAGTGTGTATGCAACAGAGCATGACATGATGAAGTTGCGTGGAAGAGAGGCTTTTAGGTGGGAGACTGATTCTGTTCAACGAGAAAAAGAGGTGCGTTATGAATGGAGATTGAATGATGTGGTAATCTCTACGGAAGCGGATATTGATCTTCCGGCAGATAGCGTGATTAAATGGGCGAATATGACGGAACTTTGTGGGGCAGGAAAATATTTAAGAGGTTCGTTTACTGTTATTGATAAGGAATATGAAACTCATTTCATGAAATTGGTTTCTTTTTTTATAACTCCTTATCGTGGAGCCGGGGATTGGTTTGTTCTGGTAGAAAAGGAAAATCAAGGAGAATGTTATTTTGTAAAAAGAACGTATAATCGGGATGAGGCGAAAGATGAATTTGAATTACAAGATTCTTTTGGAGATGTGAATGGAATGTCTATTTCTGGTAAACCTAAATTTCTAGGGTATACGAGAACGGCTAAAAATGTTGGTCCCATGGGATCTATTACGATTATGACTGACGAGGTCGCTTATGAGGTAGATGCCGCTACGTTTGAATTACGTTCAGATATGAAGGATTTATTTGAAGGAGGAGCTCCAGCGGACTTTGCTCCAATTGCAAGAGTAGACGCTTGGGAGGCAGATAGAGGGACAGGGTTGTGTACTTTTTTGGCAAATGAAGACGGAAAACTTTATAGACGGCAATTGTCAAAAAATAATTTAGGGGGTATGTTCATTAATACTCCTTATGAATTGGATGAAAAAGGATATAAAATTACCGGATTTGGTACTCGTTTATATGGTTTCACTTCCATTCCCTGTTGGGATGAAAAGAATAATAGAGTGATAATGATTGCTTTTGTTTCTAAACAAGCTGGTAGTGGATGGGGAGATCCGTCTTATTTAGCAGTTAGTTTAATGCCTTTGAAAAGTAATAATTCGTTAACAGATTGTCCTCCGGTTTGGGGGTTTGAAAATGGGACTAACGTATTGAATATGGGATATATGAAGAGTGTTATGTTGTCCTTTACGACAAGTGTTTATATGTATTCTGTAATTTACAATGATGCAGCAGGAAAGACTTGGTGTGGAGAGTTTATGGTAAACCCGATGGACGGATCTTTAGTGCAGTCAGCACCAGGAATGCCTCCTTTTTCTCCGGGAGGGGATTCGCGGGTGATTGAATGTCCCGTGCAAATTTCAGATGATGCTTTAATATTAACTAGTTGTACGGCATATAATACAAAAGCCAATAATCAGGTGGTATATACGGAGGGAAATAATGTAAATTATTTGCTTATTAGTGATGGATATGCAAGTAAGCCGATGATTACAGATTTTCCTGAAAAAATCACCTATATCGGTTATGGAACTTCTCAAACTGGTATGATTGATAGGTATAACTTGTTAGTTGTGGGGGGAGAGAATGGTACATTGAAATTTTATGATATTACGGAACGAGATAGACCAACTTGTGTAAAGACAATGAATTTTGAAGGGAAGATAACAATGGCAAAGGAAATGGCTACAGGCGTTGTTGGTGTAGATGAATATTAGAAAAGTTTGTATTAAAAATCATATTGTATGGAAGAATCAATTGTTAAGGTGGAACATTTATCTCATCGTTATAGCGTGCAATGGGCGATTCGGGATATTAATTTTGAAATTACAAAGAATGGTATTTATGGATTACTTGGCTCCAATGGAGCCGGTAAATCCACAACCATGAATATCATGTGTGGGGTGTTGAAACAAACAGAAGGGGATGTTTATATAAAGGGAGTCAGTGTCAGTAAAAATCCCGTTGAGGCAAAACGACATATTGGTTTCTTACCTCAAGTGCCGCCGTTACACCCGGATCTGACTGTTGAAGAATACTTGGAATATTGTGCGGAGCTACGGCATATTCCGGACCGGGAAGTAAAGAAAGCGATAAAAGAAGTGATGGGGCGTTGTGGTATTTCACATTTTGCCAAACGGGTTATTCATAACTTGTCAGGCGGTTATCAACAACGTGTGGGGATTGCTCAGGCGATTATTCATAATCCGGAATTGGTGATCTTTGACGAGCCGACAAATGGTTTGGATCCGAATCAAATTGTGGAGATTCGCCATTTGATAAAAGAGATTGCGACAGAGCGTACGGTGATTCTTTCAACCCATATCTTGACAGAGGTACAAGCTACTTGTGACTATATCCGGATGATCGAACAAGGAAGTATGGTTTTTTCCGGAACTGTGGAGGAATTTGATAACTATATACAACCGAACACGTTGATTGTTTCTTTGGGATCCGTTCCTTTGATAGCGGATATTCAAGCCCTTCCGGGTGTCGTGCGTGTGGATGAATTGGGTGGTCCTAGATTCCGGATTCAATTTTCTGATCCGCGTGAGGCGATGAACAGTATAGTGGAAGCTAGTTATACACGGGGATGGCAATTAACGGAATTACAACAGGAAAAGAGTTCGTTGGATACCATTTTTGCCGAGTTGTCCAAGAAATAGTATTAAATTTTATTTGCAGTAAAGATGAGAACGATATTTAAGATAGCGAAAACGGAATTGCGGGATTTATTTTACTCCCCGATTGCTTGGTTGATTTTGATTATATTCACGTTTCAAACCGGAATGTTGTTTTCCGGGATGATTTCAGATATTGTACGATCCCAAAGTATGGGAGGAAGAGGGGCTAATCTGACACTCTCTATTTTTGGTGGACAAAGAGGTTTGTTTGTAGCCGTACAGTCTTATTTATATTTATACATTCCGTTGTTGACGATGGGATTGATGAGTCGGGAATTGGGAAGTGGTTCGATAAAATTGCTTTATTCTTCTCCGATTACGAATGCCCAAATTATTTTGGGTAAATATTGTGCCATGTTGATATATGGTTTGATTTTGGTTGGTGTTTTATTGGTTTATGGAATCTATGGTATATGTACGATTGAGAACATGGATATTCCTGTTTTCTTAACGGGACTTTTGGGGGTTTATTTGTTATTGTGTGCTTATGTGTCTATCGGTCTGTTTATGTCCAGTTTGACTTCTTACCAGATCGTGGCGGCTGTAGGCACATTGGCCGTACTTGCCGTGTTGACTTATGTAAAAGGAATGTGGCAGTCTGTACCATTTGTTCGAGAGGTTACTTATTGGTTTGGAATGACAGGACGTTCCGATAATTTTATGTTTGGGATGATTTGTAGTGAGGACGTGCTTTATTTTGTGGTGGTTGTGATGTTATTCTTGTTGATGACGATTATTCGTATGCAGGCAAGGCGACAGAAAGTAAGTTGGTTAACTTCTTTGGGTAAATATGCCGGGGTGTGGGGGATTGCTGTTGTGCTGGCATTCGTTTCTTCTCGTCCCGTCTTCAAGTGTTATTATGATGCCACTTATACCAAATCAAATACTTTAACTCCTAATAGTCAGGATATTATTAATAAATTGAAAGGAGGATTGACAATTACTACTTATGTGAATATCTTGGATAAGTATAATTGGGTGGGTTATCCGAGAGAGTATAATAATGATATTCGCCGTTTTGAGCAGTATACACGTTTTAAACCGGAAATTAAGATGAAATACGTGCTTTATTATGATACGATTAAGAATGATTATTTGGAGCGGGCCTTTCCGGGAATGAGTTACGAGGAAAAAGCGAAAAAGGTCATCGAAATGGAAAAATTGAATCCAGAAAAAATTTTGACTCCAGAGCAGATTCGTGCAAAGATTGATTTGAGAACAACGGAAGGCAATCGTACGGTACGTTTGTTGGAGCGGGAGTCTGGGGAGAAAACCTTTCTGAGATTGTATGATGACCGCGAAATATTTCCTTCGGAATCAGAAATTTCTGCTGCTTTAAAACGAATGGTGATGACCTTACCTACGATTGGCTTTTTGTCCGGTCACGGAGAGCGGGAGACTGATCGTCCGGGAGATCGTAATTATTGTATGTTTACTCATTTGCCGATGTTAAGGCAGGCTTTGGTAAATCAGGGATTTAACTACAAAGACGTAACCTTGGATCGGGAAATTCCGAAAGATATTAATATCTTGGTTATAGCCGAGATGCGTGAAGCGATGACAGAAGTGGAAAAAGTGAACTTTGATAAATATGTTGCTCGGGGAGGTAATTTGGTGATTATTGGGGAGCCTGGTCGACAAGGTGCAATGGGCGCCGTGATGGAACCATTTGGAGTGAAACTTGTGGATGGCTTTTTGATTCAGCCGGAGAAACCGAAAGATCCTGAAGAAGAAAAGAAAGATAATAAGGATCTTGGTCCGTTTGCTGGGTTTGTCGCGCAAAAACAACCAATAGATTTGATTGTTACACAACCAACGAATGAAGCGGTGGAGTTATCATATGTATTCGGTTATATGCGGCCCTATTACGTGGCAGCTATGCCTACTGCTGCTGGTTTGGAATATACAACAGATAAAGGATTTGATGTCGTGCCATTATTTATGTCAGATTCGACTTGTTGGAATGAATTGGAGAACACGGATATTGTTGATCAAGAGGTGGTGTATAATCCGGCTGTGGGAGAGGTTCAGAAATCTTATCCGTTAGCTTTGGCGTTATCTCGTAAGATGGGAGAACGAGAACAGAAAGTTATTGTTTTGGGAGATGCAGATTGCTTAAGTGATGGGGAGCTTACTCGAGGTAGAAGTCCTTTATGGACGGCAAATTCCGTGATTATTCAAGCTAGTTTCTTCTGGCTTTCGGATGGGGAGGTGCCTATTGACGTGAGACGCCCATATCCGATTGATAGAAAATTGTTTGTGGGGGAAACGGGTGCCGAGGTGCTTAATTATGCTTTGCTTGGCGGTTTCCCGGGATTGTTACTTTTCCTTTCTTTGTTCATCTGGTTAAGGAGAAGGGGACGATAGGAAATAAGTTATGTGAGTATGCCGACCGGAATATTATTTTCGGGTCGGCATTTTTTTGATAGCTGCTAAGGAGATGATTTTAAACTATTTATTTTTTACTTATCTCGATGGTATAGGGCTTTACTGTCCGGTAAGAATCGCTATTCCCTTGGGGTGAAACAATTTCTTTTGTACCACGTAGTATGCGACCAAAACGGCAGCACCCGTCACGATCCACGAGATGGGATAGATGACCATCAAAGCGTCGAAACTGGGCAATAAGGGACAGACAAGGTATATCCATAGTAATCGTAAGACACAGGTACCGAACACGGTGAGGATAGCCGGTAGCATGGAATAGCCAAGTCCCCGGAGTGCAGCTCCGGCAATTTCGTATGAGCAGGCAAGGCACTGTGTCAATAAGACGATATTCATGCGAAGTGCTGCATAGTGGAATACTTCCGGACTGGATGTGAAAAAGCTGATGGCGAAGTGTTTTTGCCAGACGAATAGCACGTTCAGCAAGCCGCAACAGGCAACACTTAATAACATCGTCAGACGGAAAATTCTTTTACAGCGATCAATTTGTCCAGCCCCGTAATTTTGGCTGATGAAAGTCACCGCGGCTTGACTGAAAGCACTGACCACGAAATAGCAGTAATACTCGTACGTGAGGGCTGCGGCAGAACCGGCAATAGCTGCGGAGCCGAATCGGTTGACGGCTGCTTGTATGAAAATGTTGGCAATCGAAAACACCATCCCCTGTATTCCTGCGGGGACTCCGATCTGAAGAACTTTTCGTAATTCGGGACGATTGATGCGGAGGTGCTTGAAGTCTAGCTTGAATGGTCCTTGTTCGTGTCGCAGGATGTATATGATCACGCCCGCGCTGAACATGTTGGCAACGACCGTACCAATAGCGACGCCCGCAACACTCATCTTGAAGACAATGACTAACAGTAAGTTTAGCACGGTATTGATG
>NZ_JBCOSQ010000070.1:0-28050 GCF_040920905.1 Butyricimonas sp. RTP31003st1_G1_RTP31003_210430
GTACTTGGAGGCAGGTATTCGCGGTTGCGAGATCGGTTATATTTTGGCTGACCGTGATCCGGTAACTCGTGAGAATCGTTTCGGTGGTTTAGATCTTCTTCGTTTAGCTATCCCGAGAAGAGTGTACACGAACAACCACATGGACGTGATTGCCGTTGCTTTGAAGAATGTATTTGATCGTCGTGAGCAGATTACTCGTGGTTTCCAAATTACTTGGGAAGCACCGTTAATGCGTCACTTCACTGTTCAGTTGGAGCGTGCTAAATAAAAAGAAAAGGGGCGAAAGCCCCTTTTTGTTTGTAAAGTTCATAAACTTTATGAACTATTTCTTTAAGCTAGCTAAAGCAGCATCATAGTTAGGTTCATGAGTGATTTCCGGAACGAGTTCTTCGTAAATGATCTTTCCGTTTTCATCAATAACGACAACGGAGCGAGCCAATAATCCGGCTAAAGGTCCATCTACCATTTCCACTCCATATTTGTCACCGAAAGCATGATCTCTGAATGCAGAAAGAGGAATTACTTTGTCAATTCCTTCTGTGGTACAGAAACGAGCGTGTGCAAAAGGAAGATCTTTAGAGATTGCCAATACAATCGTATTGTCCATTTCAGCAGCAAGTTTATTGAACGTACGTACGGATGTTGCGCATACGCTGGTGTCAAGACTGGGGAAAATATTTAGAACAACGCGTTTACCTTTTTCGCTTGCCAAGGTTAATTCAGATAAATCCGTTTTTACTAATGAGAAATCGGGTGCTACAGAACCAACTGAAGGTAGATTACCTTTTGTATTTATACTATTGCCTGCTAATGTTATTTTTGCCATAGTGTTTTAAATTTTAATGTTTGACTTATTATCGTTTTTCAAATATATAATTTTAATCTTGTTTCGCAAAAAGAAAATTCATAGCTTGTTTTACGGGAGTTTTGAAATAAAGTTTTACGAAAGCGAATGAAATTTTGTCTTTGTTAAGTGTTGTTTTATTATAGAGTTATTTAGAATAGAATAAAGATATGAGCGTGAGGGGAATTAGGAAGTCTGGTAATATAATCCACGTGTTACCCGGGTTGAGGTTTCGTTTTTTATATCTCCTTCACGTGTAATGATCCGCCATTGATTAGAAATGTTGAAAAAGGAATAATGGTTACTAGCAAAAAAGCGACTACTTTCGTAATCGCCTTTTGTGATCCGGTTGGGATTCGAACCCAAGACCTACGGCTTAGAAGGCCGTTGCTCTATCCAGCTGAGCTACCGAACCGAGTGTCATTTATTTTTGACGGTGCAAAGATAGCGGTTTATCGTATAAATACAAACTTTGGAAAGCATTTTTTTAGTTTAAACTAAGAACTTGTTGAAATTTCGTGTTGATAAGATAAAAATGTTGGGTGTTAGGTATTCAAAAGCTAGGTCATTCAAAGATTTAAGATTACCGCATCATTAAATGACCATGAATAGGATTTATCTAACGACCTTGCAAGAAGAGGAATTTTCGAGCCCATATGTCTTTTTTAAGATCAACTACCTCAACACAAGTAAGTTAACGTAATAAGAGAGTTGCTACTCCTATAATACGCTGTTACACTATTGTTTGGCTAGGTCTTCTCCGTGCTTTCTCCGTGCTTTCTCCGTGTCACTTGCGAGTGATCGCCGGAGAAAATACATTTGAGTGCGGCACGAATCGAGACGGAGACATATAGGAACATTGAAGGAACATTGGCATGACCTAGAGGTGATCAAACAACGACGAGATTTTGTTCAACAAAATTTAAACAGGCTTTAAACTTTTGCGAGAATAAATATACCAATATTTCTGTGGAGGGGTTCAATACTCAAATTGAAACTTTTAGATCTCTATTTAGAGGAGTAAAGCATATTCCATACTTTTTGTTTTAGACCTACGAATATTTATGCTTGAAGCCCCTAAAATACTGGTTGATCCAAAATAGTTGGTTAATTAAGATATAATATCTTTGTCCAGTATGCCTTCTATAATTCCGTCTCCACCAACTCTGACGCCAAGAATATCAGAATCCGTCTTTAGCTCAACAATGATTCTGGAAACACTAGAAAGATTATGTCCTTGTTCAAAGATGTACCTTTGTGGTCTTATCCCAAGATTGTGAAGGTAACAAGCTAAGGCGCAATTGGAGGTTCCTGTTGCGGCCTCTTCGTTGATACCGTAAAGTGGAGCGAAATTCCGGCAAACGGCTGTGGATGCATTGTCTATATCAGATTCCGTGAGTGCGAAACAGTGAATTCCAATGCATTTCATTTCTTTGCTCAAAATAGATATTTCATTGAAATCCGGGACCATAGTTTCCAATACATTCGGTGCTGAAATCGGCATAATTATATCTCTCAATCCGGTTGAAACGATACGTACCGGAAAACGTTCGTCTAAAGAAAGAGGATGGAAACATCGGACAAGTCGTTCATTAGAAATAATATCGAAAAAAGAGGGCTTGTTCTGTTCCATAAAGATAAGACCGTCATCGTTTATCCACACTTTCAATCGTCCTGCGGCAGTTTCAATAATGTATTCTGTTTTTTGTAGTCTTCCGAGATTCCGAAGAGCGACAAAAGAAGCAATAGTGGCATGACCACAAAGAGGTACTTCACCTTTAGGAGTAAAATACTCCAATTTGAAGTCAGCTTTGTTGGAGGCAGACAAGAAAACTGTTTCTGAATAACCGAGACTTGCTGCTAATGCAATTTTTTTACTAGAATCGGGAATAAACTCATCGAGTAGGACGCCGGCTTTATTTCCTCCGGAACCATTCATGCTGAATGCACTTACCACGTATATTTTCATCGCATAAATAATTGCTTAATATCTATTGCGAAGTTAAAAAACTTTTTTGGGAATAGATGATTTACCCCGTGTTAAACAAATAAACACGGGGTTTGTGGTGTTGTTAGCGTCCTTTTTCGTCTAGTAGTCGGGTCTGTTTCTTTAAATATTTTAAAATACAATAGAGGATGCCGCTTGCGATGGCTAGTATTATTAGAAGATAATTGTATTGGGTACTTTTTTCCAGCCATACCTTGATGCAGTCAAATCCCATGAAGATAAGACATAAGGCGAAGAGACCGTTTTTCTCTTTCTTCAAAACCTTCTTCCATGAAAAAGGCAGGGTGGGTGGGACGAATGATTTGAAATTAGGTAAGATCGTTGGTGTTATTTCAGCCCAGTTGATATAAGCAACACCAAATTTGTTTCGTAAAAATTGTTCTTCCGCGTACATGATACGTTCGTAGTAAAGCCAGTAGGCCAGTACGAAAATGGAGATAAACCCGATATTGCAGGTTAGTAAGGAGATCCCCAACCACGTTAGGAAGTTACCCAAGTAAAGCGGATGACGGACGATAGAATATATACCCGTTTGATTTAAGCTATCTGCTACTTGGTTTTGGGTGTTTCTGCCCGAAGTGCCGGCGGGAGTGTGTCCGACCGTGTACACCCGGATAAAGATTCCTGCTAAGCTGATAAATAAGCACAGGTTTTCGTAGTGGTGCCAATAAAATTCGATTTTATTGAAGAGTGTTCCCGGAGCATGGATCGTGTAGATATAGACCAATACTCCAATACTTAAAATTGTGATCGGCAAGATACTTCTGTATCTGAACAACCAGTTTCCTTGTAATTCTAATTCTTCTTGTAAAGCCATAATAAATTTATTTTATGGCAGTAAAAGTAGAACCTGATTTTGTGGGAAATTTGAAGATTTAAAAGTGTACTGTAAAATAATGTTTATTATTTTCGTGGTGATACTGGATGCTCCAACTGTGGTAGTCACAGATTGCTTTCACGATAGCTAGTCCCAGTCCATTTCCCTGTATCTTTTCAGTGGGGTGATAGAAACGATTGAATATAAGTTTACTATCTAAGGGCATCTCGTTGGAAGTATTGGAAATGGTTAACTCGTTTTCTTTTATCGTGATGGTTATTTCTCCCTCCGGTAGATTGTATCGGACGGCATTAACAATCAAGTTGTTAATCATGCTTTCCAGTAAGGATTTATTCCCGTTAACGATCAATTCCGGGATTTGAAAATCCTTGCGAAGCGTGATTCCTTCGGTCATATTTTCCAAAAAGGGAAGAAGTTCTTCTAAGGTTGTCATCACATTGATAACACTCATCTGATTGTACTGTTTATTGTCTATTTTAGCTAATAACAAAAGATTTCGGTTCAGGCGTGATAAGCGGCCGGATATTTGGTATAATCCCTGCATCATTTCCGCTTGTTGTTCCGTCAGATCGGGGAACTGGAGCAGAACATCCAGTTTGCTCTGAAAAGCTGCTAATGGGGTTTGGAGTTCGTGCGAGGCATTTTCGGTGAATTCTTTTTGGACTTTATAGCTTTTTAGACTGTTGGTCATCATTCGGTTTAACGATTGATTCAATTGGTTGAATTCCTTGATGTCGCTGGCGGGTAACAGAGGGATAGTTTCGCTTTCCAGCTTGAAATGTTCAAGTTGTTTTAGCGTATCTTCGAAAGGTTTCCATAAACGTTTGGAGACGAAACGGGTCATGAGTATAATGGCAATGCCTAATACCCCGCTGATTAAGGCGAATTGTATCATCACGCCTTGCATGATGTCCTGTTCCAGATCGAGTTCCGGAATGGGTTGATTTTGTTGCGTGGCCTCTATAATATCAATCATGTCTTCCGCGTAATAGTGCTTGGTCAAGAGATAAAACAGGGGTGTCGCCAGCAATAAAATGATGATGGTACACACGATGAACTGTGTCAATGTTTTGTTGAGGAGGCTTTTCATTCTAACCATTTGTATCCGGTTCCATAAACGTTTTTAATCGATTCTTTGCAACCTTTTTCGGCCAGTTTGGCTTTTAGGTTTTTGATGTGCGTGTAAACAAAATCGTGACTATCCAACATATCAGCCATGTCACCGCTCAAGTGTTCGGCAATGGCGCTTTTGGAAATGACTTTGTTTTTATTACTGATAAAGAAAAGTAATAGTTCATATTCCGTGCGTGTCAGTATGATGAGTTGGTCGTTTACCGACACGGACTTGCTCAGCAGGTTGATCGTGATGTTATTGCTTTGTAAGAGGTTGTTGCTGGAAAATTCTTTCCGGCGTATGATGGCGTAAATACGCATACTTAATTCCGATAAGTGGAATGGTTTGGCGAGATAATCATCTGCCCCGATTTCCAAACCGTTTATTTTGTCGTCCAAAGAGTCTTTGGCAGATATGATGATTACTCCAACCGGGTTGTTTTTATGCCTTATTTCCCGAAGGACATCAAGCCCGTTTCCACCCGGTAGCATCAAGTCCAGAAGTATGCAGTCATAGTCGTATAAATTGATTTTGTCTTTTGCCTCATCATACGTGAATGCTTGTTCGCATAGATAATTTTCTGAACTGAGATAGGTCACGATGCTGTTTGACAAATCCCGTTCGTCTTCAATGATCAGTAGTTTCATTTGATAAGCATTAGCACACTTCCACCCGTGATGAGTAAAGCACCGATGATGACCTTTAAACTAACCGGTTCTTTCAATAGGATGAAAGAGAGAAAAATGGTGATGACTACGCTTAATTTATCTATCGGGGCAACACGTGATACTTCCCCGCTTTGCAACGCTTTGAAATAAAAGAGCCATGAAAGCCCGGTAGCTATCCCGGAAAAAATTAGGAATACCCAAGCGTGACGGCTGATGTCTTTTATTTCTCCCATGTGTGTGCCGAACAACACTATGCCCCAAGTTATCACTAGGATGACGGAGGTACGGATGGCTGTTGCCAGATCTGAATTTATGTCTTTTACTCCGATCTTCGCAAATATTGCCGTTAACGCAGCAAAAAGGGCCGATAATAATGCGTAATATTTCCACATAAGTCAATGATCATTTGTCGGTTACAAAATTACGGATTTTAGCGAGATAACTTTATTGTATATTGTTTTTTTGTGACAAAATTAGGAGGGAATATTGTAGAAATTTTGAAGATGGAGAGATATTTAAGGCAAATGGGGTGTGTTAAATATTCTTTATAGTGTTGTATATTCAAATGTATGTTTATATATTTGTATGTTCAAAAAAGGAGAATATGGAAACAGAATGTTTTACACAAGAAGAATTGGAAAAGTTAGCTTACGTGTTGAAAGCGGTGGCACACCCGAATCGGTTGAAAATTATATGCTTGCTCTCGAAAAACGGTGAGATGAGCGTGTCGGATATATGTGACCGGATGGGATGTAGTCAGGCGTTGATTTCGCATCATCTGACAGATATGCAAGCAAAGGGAATCCTGTTGATTCGGCGGGAGGGGCGTAATGCTTTTTATAGTATGGCGAGTGATCATGTCACGGAGGCCATGCGGTGCATGATGAAATGCACGAAGTAAGTCCGTGAACTTTACGGGGGAACGGACGTTATAAGTAATATAAATTAAAATGTGATATTATGGATAAATTCAATGAGTTGATTAATGGAGAAAAGCCGGTATTGGTGGACTTTTTTGCCACGTGGTGTGGGCCGTGTAAGATGATGCATCCGATTTTGGAGGATGTGAAAAAGAGGCTGGGGGATAAGGTGATCATCTTGAAGATAGACGTGGATGTGCCAGCTAACCGGCAACCGGTGTACTTGTATCATATCCAGTCGGTGCCCACGTTGATGTTGTTTAAACAGGGAAAGGTGTTGTGGAATAATAGCGGGGTGGTCCAAGCATCACAGTTACAGGAAATAATTGAAAAATATATATAATTCTAAAAGTTAAGCGTGTATGAAATATCTGATTGTTGGTGGTGTGGCGGGTGGTGCCTCAACGGCAGCCCGTTTGCGTAGACTCGATGAGAGTGCTGAAATTATTATGTTCGAGAGAGGTGATTATATCTCTTATGCCAATTGCGGTTTACCTTATTATATAGGGGAGGTGATTTACGAGCGGGAGAAACTTTTCGTGCAAACACCGGAAAGTTTTGCCGCACGATTTAATATTGAGGCTCGGGTGCGTTCGGAAGTGGAGCGTGTAAACCCGGAAAAGAAAACAATCACGGTCCATAATTTGGATTCGGGAGGACTTTATGAAGAGACATATGATAAATTGATCTTGTCACCGGGAGCGGCTCCGGTTCGTCCACCGTTAGAGGGGATTGACACGGAAGGAATTTTTACCTTACGTAACGTGAATGATACGGATCGGGTGAAGGGGTATATCGAGGAGCATGACGTGAAACGGGCGTTGATCGTGGGGGCCGGATTTATTGGGTTGGAGATGGCGGAGAACCTGCATGAATATGGGATTCAAGTGTCGGTCGTGGAAATGGCAGATCAAGTGATGACTCCGGTGGATTACGAGATTGCTACTGCGGTACACCAGCATTTTAAGTCGAAAGGTGTTGGGCTTCATTTACAGGAGGCAGTAACAGCGTTTCGGCCTGTGGAGGGTGGTATTGACGTGGTGTTGAAAAGCGGGTTGGTGTTGCGAGTTGATATGGTAGTGCTTTCTATCGGGGTACGGCCGGATGTGAAATTAGCACGTGAGGCCGGATTGGAGATTGGGGAGATGGGAGGAATTAAGGTAAATGAATTTTTACAGACTTCTCAGCCGGATATTTATGCTGTGGGTGATGCAATCGAGTTCCCGAACCCGGTGAGTGGTCGTCCAGCGCTGGCGTTTTTAGCGGGACCGGCCAATAAACAGGGACGTATCTGTGCGGACAACGTGGTGAATGGCAATCATCAAAAATATAAAGGCTCTATCACTACAGCCATTGCCAAGGTTTTCGACTTGACTGTGGGGGCAACCGGGTTGTCAGCAAAGATGTTGGATCGTCTGCAAATTCCTTATAAAGAGGCCATCGTGCATGGTGCATCTCATGCCGGGTATTATCCGGGGGCGATTATGATGGATATAAAGATTAACTTCTCACCGGAAGATGGGAAGTTGCTGGGCGCCCAAGCCGTGGGTATTGATGGGGTGGATAAACGGTTGGAAATGATGTCAGCCGTAATTCGGAATGGTGGGACAATTTATGATTTGATGGAATTGGAACAAGCATACGCACCACCTTATTCATCAGCGAAGGACCCGGTGAATATGGCAGGTTTTGTGGCGGATAATATGTTGAGTGGGAAAGTGAAGATGATTAGTTGGCGGGAATTGAAAGATATGGACCGATCCAAAGTGATGCTGGTGGACGTACGTACGGCCGAGGAGTTTGCGATGGGAAGTATCGAGGGAGCCGTGAATATTTCCTTGGATGGTTCACGGGGAGAATACCAAAAATTGCCGAAAGATCGGACAATCGTGGTGTTCTGTGCCATCGGATTACGGGGGTATATTGCAGCCCGGGTATTGATGCAACACGGTTATGATGTGGTGAACTTGAATGGAGGTTATAAGACGTATTCAACAGCGATGGCGGAACAATGTAATCCGATAAAATATTCGGAACCGGAACCGAAAAAGCCGGTGGAAGTGAAAGCTCCGGAGAAAGTGGTGGAGAAGAAATCCCTCATGATAGATGCTTGCGGCTTACAATGTCCGGGACCCGTGATGAAGTTGAAGGGTGGGATGGAGCAATTGAAGGTTGGGGAACGTTTGGAGATTAAAGTGACCGATCAGGGGTTTTCCCGGGATGTGGCATCATGGGCGAAGATGACGGGAAACCAGTTGGTGGATGTGAAGGAAGAAAAGGGTATAATTACGGCCGTGTTGGAGAAAGGGGCAGGAGTTTGTCCCGTGGTGAAGGAAGGGGCGGGGAACAACAAGACGCTGATCGTGTTCAGTGATGATCTGGATAAGGCGTTGGCGTCGTTTGTTATCGCGAACGGGGCGGCATCGACGGGGCGGAAGGTAACGATGTTTTTCACCTTCTGGGGGTTGAATGTGATCCGGAAAGAGCGTGCCGATGCCGTGAAGAAAGACACGATGGGCAAGATGTTCGGGATGATGATGCCTGCTGGAAGTCGTAAGTTGTCTTTATCGAAGATGAATATGATGGGGATGGGAACCCGGATGATGCGGAAGGTGATGCGTAATAAGCAAATTGATTCGTTGGAGAGTTTGATTGAACAGGCCCGGAACAATGGGGTTGAGTTCATTGCCTGCCAGATGTCCATGGACGTGATGGGGATCACGAAAGAGGAGTTGATTGATGGGGTGAATGTTGGCGGTGTGGCGACTTATCTAGAGCGGGCGGAGGATGCAAACGTGAATCTGTTTGTTTGATAGTATTGAATATAACGAAATGACAAGATGGAAAGGCCATTAGTAGATAAGTTGTATTTGCTTGAAAAAACTCCCGGTAAGGGAGGTTGGACTTATACGGTAATTCCCGAAATACCACAGGATAAACATTCCCCTTTTGGTTGGGTGAAAGTGAAAGGAAGTATTGATGGGGTTGAGTTTAAAAAGCATCATTTAATGCCAATGGGGAATGGGATGTTGGGGCTTTCTGTCAAATCAGAGATCCGTAAGAAGATTAAAAAGGAAGCGGGGGATTATGTACACGTCATTCTGTATCTTGATGACGAGAGGTTGGAAGTTCCTAAGGACTTGTTGGTGTGCTTGCAGGATGAACCGGAAGCGTTGTGTTTCTTTAATTCGCTGAATGAGAACGAGCAATATTGTTATATTAAATGGATTTATGCTGCAAAGACTGATCAGGTAAGAGTGACTAGGATTGCTAAGGCTCTCGATCGACTAGCGAAGAAACAGAAATACTATGACAAAAATAGTGATGATGAATGAGGGGGCAATAAAGGTTATTCCGGCAGATCGTATTACCATACTCTGCCGGATTTACGCCACCCTTTTTTATAGTAATTTTCGCTTAGGTGGTTGACCATGACACCTTTTGATGTGCTGGCATGAGCGAAGTAACCGTTTTTGAGGTAGATTCCCATGTGGTTGAGGGGTCTTTTCTTCCGCTTGGAGAAATTGAAAAAGACAAGATCACCCGGTTTCAAACGGTGTTTCCCGATGCGCTGGCAGTCCTTGTTGTAGATATTAACGACTGTGCGTTGTAGGGATTTGTGGTAAACGTTTTTATACACGGCTCCCACGAATCCCGAACAATCGGCACCCGTACGAGTGGTTCCACCATACCGATAGGGAGTTCCTAGCCATCGACTGACTTCTTCCAGTAAGGGTAGATCATCTTTCCGATTCACCGTGAATCCTAATTTACGGGATAGCTGTGCGGTTTTACTTTTTTGGATAGCGAGTTGTTTGGATGAGGTACAGGACGAAAAGGCGAGGGTCAGTAAAAGAATCCCGATATATAACGTGTTAAATTTAAATGTTCTATTCATATTCAATTAGTTACCAATAATGTCAACAAAGATAGAGAATTCGGGAGAAGGGTTCGTCTTTTTTGTTATTTTTGTTTTTAGATCGGTGTTAAAAAAAGTCCGAAAAACTTGAAACTTGTTATAGGGTAAAAACGTAAACCAAGGAATGAATTATTTAGCACATATATTCCTCTCGGGAAATAATCGGAAAGTTCAGATCGGGAACTTTGTTGGGGATGCTGTTAAGGGGCGGACTTACGAGAATTATCCGTCGGGTTTTCGGGAGGGAATTCTGTTACACCGGGAGATTGATCATTACACGGATCATCATCCTGTAGTTCGGGAGGCGATAGATATGTTGCGAGGTGATTTCGGACGTTATTCCGGCGTTTTGACGGATATTTATTTTGATCATTTACTGGCAAGGGATTTTCGACGTTATTCCGGACGGTCATTGAGATGGTTTGCTTGTGGTTTTTATGGGGCGTTAGTCTTGAATTATCGTCATTTGCCAGAGCGGTTTAAAGGGTTCCTTTGGCATTTTATCTTGACAAATCGGTTGGTGCGTTATGCATCCCTTTCCGGGATTAAACGTTCGCTGGAAATCATGGTGGAGTACAAGAATCTGGGAGTTGATCCGGAGGCGGCCATCGTCTTTTTCGAGAGGAATCAGGATCGGTTACAGGAGTTGTTCGATCGTTTCCTGCCGGATGTTCAAGAGAAATGTCGTATGATGTTGGAGGCGGATATAAGTTGTTAATCATTAATATAAATTTAGGTGTATGGAAGAATTATTGACAAGTCCTTCTAATGTGTCATTAGATGTGTTCTTAACTAAGATGATCGATTTGGGAATATCGGTCGGTTCTAAGATTTTGTTGGCTATCGTGGTGTTCCTTGTGGGACGCTGGATTGTCCGGCGATTGAACAAGTTGTTGGCGAAGATATTGGAAAAACGTCATGTGGAGGCTTCTTTGTCTACGTTCGTGAAGAGTTTGGTGAATATCACGTTAACGTTGTTGTTGATTATCGTGGTGATTGGAGTGTTGGGTATCGAGACCAGCTCGTTTATAGCCTTGTTTGCATCTGCCGGTGTTGCCATTGGTATGGCATTGAGCGGTACGTTACAGAATTTCGCCGGAGGGGTAATGATTTTGTTGTTCAAGCCGTTTAAGGTTGGAGATACGATTGAGGCTCAGGGACAGAGTGGTACGGTGAGGGAGATTCAGATATTTAACACGATTCTGGCGACTCCCGATAATAAGATTATCATTATCCCGAATGGCGGTTTGTCAACGGGGTTGATGAAAAACTATTCACGGGAGGCTACTCGCCGTGTGGATTGGGAGTTCGGAATTGCTTACGGGGATGATTACACGAAGGCGAAAGCCGTGATTGCCCGTTTACTGGATGCGGATGGACGTGTGTTGAAGGACCCGGCTTATTTTATTGCCTTGACTTCTTTGGGAGAGAGTTCGGTGAATATCGTGGTTCGTGCTTGGGTGAACGCCGGGGATTACTGGGGTGTTTATTTTGATATGAACGAGAAGGTGTACAAGACGTTCGCCGAGGAGAATCTGAATATTCCGTTCCCACAGTTGGATGTGCATTTGCATAAACAGGCAGAATAGGATTCTGCCGTTACAAGTTAACGGGTTACAGGTTACAAGTTATTTAAATAGAGGGACTGTCCAAAAGTCATTTCTTAAACTCCCTCCCCCCTTCGGGGTACTCCCTCTATAAACAGAGGGAGAGCTGAAATACTCCCTGTCTTCGGGAGGAGTCACCAGCTCCTCCTCTGTTTATAGAGGAGGTGGCACGAAGTGACGGAGGAGTTTTTTGAAATAAAATGACTTTTGGGACAGTTCCTTTTTTGTGTTGTTCTGGAACTTTTTTTCTTATGGAAAAAGCGTTAGCTTTGCGGGGTAGGGAAGGAGAGGGGGAAAGGTACTTGTAACTCGCCGGAGGCGAACACTAAAATAGAAATTGTTATGTTACTTCTTTGGTTGGATTTGAATTCTTCGTATGCTCATTCTTCATTGGCTCTTCCGGCTATTCATGCTCAAGTGGAAGGAAAGGAGGGGAATGTGGAATGGAGGAAGGTTTCAGCGACGATCAATTCAAATGTGGGGAGTGTGGTGGCCGAGATTGTGGCGGCCCGGCCCGATGTGGTGGCGGCGACGGCGTGGTTGTTCACGCATGAGGTGTTATTGAAGATCACGGCTCGGGTGAAGGCGTTGTTACCGGAATGTACCATTATATTCGGGGGACCGGAGATGTTGGGGGATAATGAGGAGTATTTGCGTCGGAATCGGCATGTGGCTTGCGTGTTTCGGGGAGAAGGTGAGTTGGGATTTCACGAGTGGCTGGGGGTGTACGATTGTCCTTCCCGGTGGAATGAGGTTGTGGGGCTGTGTTGGTTGGATGCGGAGGGTGTGTATCATGATGGGGGATTGGCAAGGGTGATGGAGTTCGATCAGTTGATGATTCCGGAACATAGTCGTTTTTTCGATTGGACAAAGCCTTTCGTGCAGTTGGAAACGACGAGAGGGTGTTTTAATACTTGTGCTTTTTGCGTGAGTGGGGCGGAGAAACCCGTGCGGGTGTTGTCCGTGGAGCGTATTCGGGAACGCCTGACTGTTATTCGGGATCATGGTATTCGGGATATTCGGTTGTTGGATCGTACTTTTAACGGGTCTTCCCAGAGGGCGATCCGTTTGCTGGAGTTGTTCAGGGAGTTTGCTCCGGGGATGCGTTTTCATTTGGAGATTCATCCGGCGTTGCTTTCCGATGAGGTGAAGGAGTTGTTGCGGGAGTTGCCTGCCGGGTTGTTGCATCTGGAGGCGGGGATTCAAAGTTTACGGGAGAATGTGTTACAGGCTTGTCGGCGAATCGGTGATTTGCAGGCGGCTTTGGATGGGCTGCGTTATTTGGCGTCATTACCTAATTTGGTGGTACACGCTGATTTGATTGCCGGGTTACCACTATATTCTTTAGAACAGATGATCGAGGATGTGCGGGTGCTGGCTGGTTTCGGAACGGGAGAGATCCAGTTGGAGTTGTTGAAATTATTACCCGGAACGGCGATGCGTGCGGAGGCAGAGGTTTTGGGAATTGTCTATTCCCCGGACGTGCCGTACGAGGTGTTGCAGACGAAAGCGATGTCGGTGGAGGATTTGCGTCAAGCCCGGTTGTTGTCTCGTTTGCTGGATGGTTTTTATAATGCTTTGGCATGGCAGGAAGTGACCCGTAAGTTGATCGGGCATGATGAATGTTTCCTGTCGGATTTTCTACGCTGGATGGAGGAACGGGAGTTGTTGGAGCAACCGCTTAGTTTGGAACGACGGGGGGCGTTGCTGTACGAGTTTTGCGAGGAACGGTACCCGATGTTTCTGACTGATATTTCGGTAGCGTGGATTGTTGCGGGGATTCCTTTTGCTAAGGAACCGAGTAAGCGGCTGAAACCGTGGAGTAAAGATGTTCCGGGGGATGTGGTGAACGTGATGGGGGAATACGAGAGTGTGATGCGGGTGTATTATTTATCGGGGGAAAAGGAGGAATTCTGGTTCGGTTTCGATCGGGGAAAATCGGCGTCAAGGCCATTGTACGTGGGGAAAAGGGTGAGGGGATTTTAGATTCCGGTTGCGGGGGCAAATGATTGGGGTTTATAAGGTTCATAAAGTTTATAAGGTTTATAAGGTTCATAAGGTTTATGGACCCCTGCGGGGCGCTTTGTCAACGGCAGCTTGAACTGCCTTAAAACATTGTCCGAAGGACACCCGTGACTTTATGAACCTTATGAACTTTATAAACCTTATAAACTTTTTTATTCATTTATCCAGTTGTTAATTATTTGGCAGCCTTGGCGGGTGATGATGGATTCGGGGTGATATTGAACGCCTCGGATGGGGAGGGTTGTGTGGTAGAAGGACATGATGTGACCTTCTTCGTCGAGGGCACTGATGCGGAGGCATGAGGGGAGTGTGTGAGGGTTCACGATCCATGAGTGGTACCGTCCTACTTGCACGGGATAGGTGAGGCCGTGGTAGAGAATGTCGGTGGGATCGACGATTGTGAGGGGACTTTCGTGGCCGTGTTTGGGGAGAGGCAGTTGTTGCAAGCTGGCACCGAAGGATTCGGCGATGGCTTGGTGGCCGAGGCATACACCGAGGATGTCGTGAGTGTTTTTACAATGCTCGATGAGTGCGAGAAGTTCTCCGGCCTCGGCTGGAATTCCCGGTCCGGGAGATAATAGGATCTTGTCGTAGCGGCTGAGCGAGGAAAAGTCGATTTGGTCGTTATAAACGATGTCGAATTGGCAGTGTTCGTTTTCCCGGAGGATTTGGACGAGGTTATAGACGAACGAGTCATGATTATCAATGACAAGTATATTTTTTATTTTTGAATTCTCCATGCCGTGGCTTTCTTTGTGAGGTGGATGACCTGTTTTCTCCCGCGAAAGTAGGAATTCGGGGGAAAATAAACTACTTTTGGCTGTTGTGTTTTATCATATAAGTTGTGATTATGGCGAAGAGAAAGAATTGGTTTTCCCTGTTTTTCACGAATTATCTGGGAGTTTTGAATGATAATTTCCTGAAGACGCTGGCGTGTTTTATTTGCATTGCTTGGGTGGGGAAGGAGAACGAGTCGATGGTGGTGACGCTGGCATCGGCGGCATTGGTGATACCGTATTTGCTGTTTTCCCCGTTGGCGGGACGATTGGCGAAGATATATAAAAAGCGAAAGATTGTGGTTTGGGCGAAGTTTGCCGAGATGCTGATTATGGTCGTAGCTGCGGCCGGGTTCTTGACGCACTCGACGGGACTGGTGTTGTCGTCCATTTTGTTGATGGGGTTGCAGAGTGCGCTGTTTTCTCCTTCGAAGTACGGGCTGATTCGTGACATCGGGGGTGAAGAGGGGATTTCTTACGGTTCCGGGGCTATGGAGATGTTCGCTTTCGTGGGTATTCTGACAGGGACGTTGATGGCGGCCTTTTTGTCGGAGAGCGTGACGATCCCGGTGCTGTGCGTGATCCTGTTCGGGGTGGCGTTGTTCGGTTGGTTGTCGAGTCTGACGATTCGAGCGAACGAGAGCGAACCGATGAAGGAGAGCCACGAGACGTTGAATCCCGTGAAGTTTGTGAAAGATATGTTCGTGCGGGCGTTGGCGTTCAAGGGGTTGAATCTGGTGGTTGTGGGACTGGCCACGTTTTGGTTTATCGGTTCGATGATCCAAATGGTGCTTATCGTGTACTGCCGTTCGGATTTGGGGATGAACGATTCGGAGACGGGTATCGTGATGTCGTTGGCTGCCGTGGGAATCGGGGCGGGATGTTATCTTGCCGGGGTGTTGTCCCGTCGGGACGTGGAGTTGGGATTGGTGCCGTATGGAGGGATCACAACGGGATTGACGTTGCTGGCGATATTCGTTTTTGACGCTCACGGGGTGACGTTCGGTGTACTCGTGTTCCTCGCCGCGTTTTTCAGCGGGATGTTCAAGGTGCCGCTGGATGCTTGGATTCAAGCGAACGTGAAGGGGCGGGAGCTGGGGGATATGCTGGCTTACTCGAACCTGATCACTTTTCTGTTCATGTTGATGGCATCGGGGTGTTTCGGGGGGATGACGATGTTTTTCGACACGAAGTACGTGTTTATTTTTCTTGCCGTGCTGACGTTCGCGATCACGATTGTTTTGTTCTCGTGCGTGGAGGAGGTGAGGGTAAGGTTTAAGAAGTTTAGATTAAAGAGTTAGATATGGGTTATAAAAAGGTAGTGGCGGCCTTTTACCGGGGTGTTTTGAGCGCCCGTTACCGGGTGCGCCTTGAGGGGGCGGGGTTACTGGCCGAGCGGCGGGCAACGTTGTTTTTGCCTAATCATCAGGCGTCGGTCGATCCGCAGATTGTTTGTTCTCAGTTGTTGCGTTACGTGGATGTGTCGCCGTTGGTGACGGAAGGGTATTTTAAGATCCCGTTGGTGGCTCAGGTATTGCACTTGATGAACGCGGTGCGGGTACCGGATTTGGAGAAGAGCCGCCGGGGGGTGGAGATCGTGGCGGGGTTGAACCGGGTGGTGATTGATGCTTTGGTGGCGGGGCATAACGTGTTGCTTTACCCGGCCGGGCAGTTGACGAATGGCGGGTTGGAGCGTGTGGGGAACAAACAGGGGGCTTGGCAGGTGTGCCACCAGTTGCCGGAGGGTACGCGTGTTGTGGGTATGCGTATCCGGGGGTTGTGGGGGAGTATGTGGTCAAGGGCCAAGACGGGGCGCTCGCCGAATTTCGCGTGGACTTATCTGAAAGGGATTTTTTACGTGCTGGCGAATTTGCTGTTTTTCGTGCCTCGGCGTGACGTGACGATTACTTTCGAGGACATTACCGATGACGCGGTGCGTTATGCCGCGGAGGGACGGCAGCCGTTCAATCGTTTCTTGGAGAGTTTTTATAATGCTCCGGGTGAGGAGCAACCTTTGTTTTTAAAACATTTCTTTTACGTGAGGGGTCGGGGCCACTGACCGTTTTTTGGGTTATGAGTATGATTACTGCAAACGAGGTTCGGGTGTGCATGAACGAGGCGGGAGCCCGGCGGGAACCGTTTTTGTTCGGTGTTGATTTCGAGTTGTCGGAAGGCTTTTTCGTGTCCGACCCGTTGGGACAGCAAGAGATTCTTTTCGAGGCCGGGGGTGTCACTAATTCTCCGGTGAGGGAAGAAATGTCGGGGGAGGTGTTGGAACGAGTGTTTTCCCCGAATCCGGTGGCGTACGAGGCTTACCGGGAGAAGTTTGCCGCGGTGCGGGAGGGATTGGCTCGGGGCGATTCTTTTTTGTTGAACCTGACGGTGGCGACGGGGTTGGAGACGGACTGGACGTTGGAAGAGATTTTCCACCGGGCCTGGTCGCCTTACCGTTTGTTGGTTCCGGGGCGATTTGTCTGTTTCTCGCCGGAGATTTTCGTGCGGGTGGATGAGGGGGTGATTTCTTCTTACCCGATGAAGGGAACGATTGATGCCTCGGTGCCTGATGCGGGGCGGGTGATTCTGGAGGATTACAAGGAGCGTTCGGAGCATAACACGATCGTGGATTTGATCCGGAATGATCTTAACCGGGTGGCGGAACGGGTGGACGTGCGGCGTTTCCGGTATATCGATCGTTTGCGGGTGAGCCGGGGGGAGATTCTCCAAGTGAGTTCGGAGGTGACGGGACGGTTGACGGGGGATTATTATTCCCGTTTGGGGGAGGTGGTTTTCGGGATGTTGCCTGCCGGGTCTATTTCGGGTGCGCCGAAACCTTCGACGTTACGTATTATTGCCCGGGCAGAGGGTGAACGGAGAGGGTTTTACACGGGTGTCTTCGGGTATTTTGACGGGAAGAGGTTGGATTCGGCGGTGATGATTCGCTATATAGAGGTGCGTGACGGGCGGTATTATTTCCGTAGTGGCGGGGGAATCACGATTAACAGTGAGTGCCGGGCGGAGTACGAGGAGGTGCTGGCAAAGGTGTATCTTCCGTTTGATAAGTGATTTAAATAATTTGTTATGGAGCGTTTTATCGAGACGATCAAGGTGCTGGACGGGCAGTTTTATAATCTGGAAGCCCACGAGCGAAGGGCTAGGGTGACGGCGGAGGCCTTTTTCGGGAAGCCTCTCGCGTGGGAGGTCGGGCGGATGGTTATTCCGGCCACGATGTGTTCCGGGTTGGTGAAGTGCCGGGTGGTGTATGATTCGGAGGTCCGGGAGGTGAGTTTTCAGCCTTACGTGATGAGGCGGATCAGGAGTTTACGACTGGTGAACGGGGATGGTGTGGATTACCGCTACAAATCGACGGATCGGTCGGTGTTTGCCCGTTTGCTGGAAAAGCGGGGAGAGTGTGATGACGTGTTGATCGTGCGGGATGGGTGGGTGACCGATACCTCTTTTACGAACGTGGTGTTCGAGGATGCGGGTGGCGGCCTTTACACGCCGGAGACTTGTTTGCTTGAGGGGACTAGGCGGCAGAGTTTGTTGGACGAGGGGAGGATTCAGGCGTGTCCGATTCGGGTGGAGGATATTCGCTATTTCCGGAGGGTGTTTCTTGTGAATGCAATGATCGGGATAGAAGATGAAATTAGTGTTCCAGTGGTGAATATTGTGGAGTAAGAATTTCGTGGTTCTGACACGGGTTTATTGTAAACTTTTTTCAGGATAATACACGGTGTTTACCCGTTGCATATTCGATGTACTTAGGGGTTAAAGACGTATCAACTTCGTTACAAAGACGTATCAAAGACGTTCATGAGTGTGTTTGTATCGAAGTTAATAGGTTTTTACTCTATAATTATCTGGTGATTATCTTAGGTATTCATCCTTTCTTCATTTGATGATGTGTGGTGATATTATATTCTCACACTTGATGAATGTATAATTGTTATAATTTATACTTTTCGTTTTGTTGAATATAATATGGTGATCTATATACATGGTTTTTAGTGTATTGTTGTTTTTGTTATAAAAAAGTGGGGGAAAGTGGTTTAAAGTGGGAAATAATTTTATAACTTTACATCACAAATTAGGGAAGTAATATGTTGTCATTTATTGGAGATTATACATGCAAGCTAGATAGCAAGGGACGAGCTGTTGTTCCGGCTGTTTTCCGGAAGGAAATGCAGGCGGCGGGAGAGGTGTCGTTTGTGATGCGGCGGAATATTTTCGATGAATGTATTGACGTTTACCCGAAGGATGAGTGGTTGAAGTTGATCGCGGGATTGAGGGAGAAGTTGAGCCAGTTTAACCGGGAACAGGTGCGTTTTTTTCGGGAGTTTTTCCGGGGGGCGCAGGAGGTGGAACTGGACGGGAACGGGCGCGTGTTGATTCCGCGTAAGATGCTGGATAGTATCGGTATCGAAGGAGATGAGATCGTGATGGTAGGGCAGGATTCGAAAATCGAGATTTGGGGTAAAATAAAGTATGAAGAGAGTACGATGAATACGGATGAATTTGTACTTTTGACGTCGCAAATCGGTTTGTAGGGCTGATGGATTAATTGCCTATCGACGAGATGTTTATGTTTTTATTTTTTAACTTTAAATTTGTGTAACCATGTATCACGTGCCGGTATTGTTGGAAGAGTCCGTTTCGGGGTTGAATATTGATCCGGATGGGGTGTATCTTGATTTGACTTTCGGGGGCGGTGGTCATTCGAGAGAGATATTAAAACGATTGAAGGATGGTTGCCTGATCGGTTTCGATCAGGATTCCGACGCGCTGGCTAACGTGCCGGATGATAGTCGGTTTATTTTCGTGAATCATAATTTCAGGTATCTGCGGAATTTCTTGAGGTACTGCGGGTACGACGAGGCAGACGGGATTCTGGCCGACTTGGGCGTGTCGTCGCACGAGTTTGACGAGGCGGGGCGGGGGTTCTCCTTCCGGTTTGACGCAGAGTTGGACATGCGGATGAACCAGCGGAGCCGACTAAAGGCCACGGATATTCTGAATACATATAGCGAGGAGGATTTGACCCGGATTTTCAGGAACTACGGGGAGGTGGATAACGTGAGACGGTTGGTTGACCTGATCGTGAAGGCCCGGACGGAGAAGATGATCACTCGCTCGGAGGAGTTTTTGCAGGTGATCGCTCCCTGCGTGCCGAAACAGAAGGAGAAGAAGTACTTGGCGCAGGTGTATCAGGCTTTGCGTATCGAGGTAAACGGAGAGTTGGAGGCGTTGGAGGATATGTTGAAGGAGGCGGAGCGGGCGTTGCGTCCCGGTGGTCGGTTGGTGGTGATCACGTATCACTCGTTGGAAGACCGGATCGTGAAGAATTTTTTGAAGAGCGGTAATTTCGAGGGGAAGGTGGAGAAGGATTTTTATGGTCACGTGAAACGGAATTTTGAGTTGGTGAACCGGAAGGTGATCGTGCCGTCGGAAGAGGAGATCGAGAGAAACCCGAGAGCGAGAAGTGCAAAGTTGCGGATCGCGGAAAAACGGAAAGACGAAAAGATGATTAAGTGATTAGGTGATTTGTGATTGAGTGATTGATGAAGTGATTTTAATCACCCAATCATCGAATCGGCAATTACGGAATCTTTTTCATTTTAAACTTTAAATTTTAAATGAATTGAATGATGTGGTTTAAGAAAAAGAAGGTAAAGGATTTTGTGCCACCGTTGCAGGAACAGAAGGAGGTGCTGGGGGATTCGATGAAGGAGTTGCTGGATGGGCGTTTGTTGGCGGATACCGTGTTGCGTAAAAACATCGGGTTTATTCTTTTCCTGACTTTTTTGGGAATCGTTTATATCGCTAACGGGTATGCAACGGAGAAGTTGTACATGAAGAAGGTGAGCATGGAGAAGGAGTTGAGCGAGTTGCGTTTCGAGTCGATCACGACAGCCTCGGAGTTGATGAGGATCAGTGTTCCCTCGGAGGTGGAAAAACGGATTCAGGAGGCGGGGTTGGATTTAGTGCAGAGTAAGGAACCGCCTACCAAAATCACGAGGTGATTTTGGTAGATAAAAGATAAAAACTAAAAGATAAAAGTGGAAGAAACTACCCCCTCCGGCTCCCCCTTACACAGGGGGAGAGTTGATTACCAAGCGGTTTTTCCCCTTGTGCAAGGGGGAGTTAGTGGGGGTAGTTGGAAAGATGAAAACTAAAAGATAAAAACTAAAAACTAAAAGATGAAAGATAAAAGATATAATAACAGGTTAAGGACTATCAGGTTTTACGATGGGTATGAACTTTTAGTTTTTAGCTTTTAATTTTTAACTATAACATGGCAGCATCTATAAAACATGAATTGGCCGGGCGGTTGGGACTTGTGTACCTGATCGTGATGGTGATTGCTGCCCTAATCGTAATAAAGGCCCTGCACGTGCAAATATGGGAAGGGGATAAGTGGAGGAAGATGGGACGTTCGGTGTCGTTTAAAGATTTTGAAGTGGCACCGAACCGGGGGAATATATATGCGGATGACGGGCGAATTCTGGCGAGTTCGGTTCCTTATTATTCGCTGAGACTGGATTGCAAGGCGATTCCGGACACGCTGTTCCGGAAGAAGGTGGATAGTTTGTCGATGATGTTGTCCCGCTTTTTCAAGGACGCCCCGACGGCAGAGTACCGGAAGAAGTTGTGGCAGGGAAAGTACGGGGCAAAGCCGAATCGTTATTTGCTTGTGAACAAGAAGAAAATTTCTTACACCGATTTATTGGAGGTTAAGAAATTTCCTATTTTTCGGGAAAGGGGTACGAAGAGCGGTCTGATTCTGGAACGGGAAAACGTGCGTTTGCAGCCGCACAGGGATTTGGCCTATCGGACGATCGGTTACTTGAACGAGGCGAAGGATGGTAGTTTCGAGGGACGCGTGGGGATTGAAGGGGCTTTCGAGAAACAGTTGCGGGGAGAACCGGGACGGAGTATCAGGCAGATGATGTCGGGACGGTGGGTTTCGGTGACGGTGGATGATCCGGTGGACGGGAATGACGTGGTGACGACGATTAACGTGGAGTGTCAAGATATTGTGCAGGGAGCTTTGACCCGGCAGTTGGAGCATTACAAGGCTAGTGCGGGGACAGCTATCTTGATGGACGTGAAGACGGGAGATATAAAGGCCATCGCGAACGTGTCGAAGACGGCGACGGGGTACCGGGAGGTGTTGAATAACGCTATCGGGGATGCCGCGGAACCGGGTTCGGTGATCAAGGCGGCAACGATGGTGGCTCTGTTGGAGGACGGGTATGTTCACCCGGAGGACACGGTTGACTTAGGAAAAGGTATTTACACGCATAACGGGGTGACGTTGAAGGAGGCGAGGTCGCCGATCGGTAAGGTGACGGTGCAGGGGATTTTCGAGCGTTCGCTGAACGGAATCACGGAATTAGTATATGAGCATTACAGACAACAGCCGGAGAAGTTCGTGAACCGGTGGTACGCGATGGGGTTGAATAAAAAGGTGGGGATCGAGTTGGCGGGAGAGGCGGATCCTTATATTAAGTATCCGGGGGATAAGACGTGGAGCGGTACCACGCTGCGCTGGATGAGTTTCGGGTACGAGTTGAAGATTACGCCATTGCAGGTGTTGGCTTTTTATAATGCACTGGCAAATGACGGGAAACGGATGAAACCGCGTATCGTGAAGGAGATTCGTAACGGGAGCCGGGTGGTGGAGCGGTTCGAACCGGAGGTGGTGAGTAGTCATATTTGCAGTCGGCAGACGGTGGCTTATATGAAACAGATGATGGAAGGGGTGGTAGAGAACGGCTCGGCGAAGAATTTGAAGAATGCGGCCTGCAAGATTGCGGGGAAGACTGGGACGGCAAAGGTAGCTGCGGGGTCGAAAGGGTATAATTCCGAACCGAAGTACCGGGCTAGTTTCGTGGGGTATTTCCCGGCGGACAAGCCGATGTACTCGTGTATCGTGGTGGTGGATAACCCGTCGCGGTCGGTGGGGTATTATGGAAACGTGGTTTCGGGTAGCGTGTTCAAGGAGATTGCCGATAAGATTTACACGATGGCATCGTTGATGGGGGATAATAACGAGGACGAGGAGGAGAAGGACGAGACACTGCCGATCAGTCAGAACGGGTTGAAGAGTGATTTTCTGGAGATATATGACGAGCTGGGGATTAACGTGACGGAGGATGAGGCGGAGCGTGCCGATTGGGTGATGACTTCACGGGATAAGGAGGGGACGGAGTTCGTGTTGAAAGCCCGGAGTGTGGATATGACACTGGTGCCGAACGTGAAGGGAATGGGGCTGAGGGATGCGCTGTACTTGTTGGAGAATAGCGGACTGAAAGTCGGGGTGAGCGGGGTCGGTACGGTGAGCCAGCAATCGTTGACTCCGGGAGGGAAGGTGAGAAGGGGGAGTTATGTACATATTGAGTTGAGATAATGTAGAATTTAGAATTTAGAGTTTAGAATGAAAAAGATTCTGTGATTGCCGATTGAATGATTAAGTGATTAAAAAGAGTGTTGATTGGAGAGAATCGACTAATCGGAAATCATTAAGTCACTGAATAGATAGGAGCTAAAATTAATATTTTGAGATGAATTTAAGAGAGCTGTTAGACGGGGTTGCCTGCGAGGTCGTGCAAGGGAGACCGGATGTAGAGGTTAAGATGATACACTTCGATTCGAGAAAGGTCGGAGAGGGAGATTTGTTTGTTGCCCAAAGGGGAGTGAGTGCGGATGGACACGGGTATATCGGGAAGGCCGTGGCGGCAGGAGCCGTGGCGGTTGTCTGTGAGGAGGTGCCGGGAGAGTTGAAAGAGGGGGTAGTTTACGTGAAGACGGGTAATTCTTCGGAGGCGCTGGGGGTGATGGCCTCTAATTTTTACGGGAACCCGTCCCACCGGATGAAGGTGGTCGGGGTGACCGGGACGAACGGGAAGACGACGACGGCGACGCTGTTGTACGAGCTGGTGCGTTTGCTGGGAAGGAAAGCGGGACTTTTGTCAACGGTGTGTAATTATATTGGGGACGAGAGGGTTCACGCTACTCACACGACTCCGGACGCGATGGAGATGAACGAGCTGATGGGGCGGATGGAGGATGCCGGGTGCGAGTATTGTTTCATGGAGGTGAGTTCGCACGCTATTGACCAAAGACGGATTAGCGGGTTGGATTTTGATGGGGCGATTTTCTCGAATATCACGCACGATCATCTCGATTATCACAAAACTTTTAAAGCGTATATCGAGGCGAAGAAGGCGTTTTTTGACCGCTTGCCGAAGAAGGCTTTCGCGTTGACGAACGGGGATGACAAGAACGGGATGGTGATGTTGCAGAACACGGTAGCTCATAAATATACTTATTCCTGTAAGCGGATGGCGGATTTTAACTGCAAGACGTTGGAACGGCATCTGGACGGGACGTTATTGCTACTGGACGGCAGCGAGGTGTGGACGAGGTTCGTGGGGGATTTTAATGCTTATAATTTGCTGGCGGTTTACGCAAGCGCACGGTTGTTGGATTTCGGGAAAGAGGAGTTGTTGCCCGTGATGAGTATGCTGGTGCCGGTGTCGGGACGTTTCGAGACCATTTTATCGAAGGAAGGGGTGATGGCTATCGTGGATTACGCGCACACGCCGGATGCGTTGGAGAACGTGTTATCGACGATCGAGGGGCTGAAGAAGGAGGGGACGGTGATCACGGTGGTGGGTGCCGGGGGTGACCGGGACCGGACGAAACGGCCGGAGATGGCGGAGGTTGCCTGTCGGTTGAGTGACCGGGTGATTCTGACGTCCGATAACCCGCGAAGCGAGGAACCTGTTGCGATAATCGAGGATATGCGAGCCGGGGTGCCGGACGAGGCGGCGAGCCGGGTGCTGGCGATTACCGATCGGAAGGAGGCGATCCGTGCAGCGTTGATGTTGGCGAAGAAGGGAGATATTGTGCTGGTGGCCGGGAAAGGACACGAGGATTACCAAGAGATAAAGGGTGTGAAACATCATTTTGATGATAAAGAGGTTATTAAGGAAATATTTAAGTTGTAGGTCATGTTTTATCATATCTTTGATTATTTAGAACAGTTTGATTTCCCGGGAGCGGGAATGTTTCAATACATCACGTTCCGGTCGGCTTGTGCGGTGATTTTGTCATTGTTGATTGCCACGGTGGTGGGAAAGCGTATTATCCGTATTTTGCAGAAGCAACAGGTTGGGGAGGAAATCCGAGACTTGGGGTTGGAAGGGCAGATGCAGAAGAAGGGAACACCGACGATGGGCGGGGTGATTATCCTGCTGGCGATTTTGGTTCCGGTGGTTTTGTTTGCCCGGTTGGATAACGTGTATATCCAGTTGATGATTGTTTCGACGATCTGGTTGGGGCTGATCGGTTTTCTGGATGATTATATCAAAGTGTTCCGGAAGCACAAGGAGGGGTTGAAGGGACGTTTCAAGGTGATCGGACAAGTGGGTCTGGGGCTGATCGTGGGGGTAACTCTTTACGTGAGCGATGACGTGCTGATCCGGGAGAAGGTTTCCATTTCGGAAGTCGGGGTGGTAACCAGCACGGTGGACGAGGGGTTTGTGTCCGAGACGAACCAGACCGTTTTGACGAAAGATATAAAATCGACCAAGACGACGATACCTTTTTTCAAGAATAACGAGTTTGATTACGCTTGGTTCGGGGCGCTTTTCGGGGACTATGCCGAGGAGATCGGTTGGATCGTGTTTATTATTATCACGATCGTGATTGTTACGGCGGTGTCGAACGGGGCGAACCTGACGGATGGATTGGATGGTCTGGCAACGGGGACTTCGGCTATCGTGGGGGCGACGTTGGGTATTCTGGCGTACGTGTCGGGTAATATGGTGTACGCGGATTACTTGAATATCATGTATATTCCACATTCGGGGGAGCTGGTGGTGTTTATTGCCGCGTTTATCGGGGCGACGATCGGGTTCCTGTGGTATAACTCGTTTCCGGCTCAAGTGTTTATGGGTGACACGGGGAGTTTGTCGCTGGGGGGAATTATTGCCGTGTTCGCAATCATGATTCATAAGGAGTTGCTGATCCCTATCTTGTGTGGTATTTTCCTCGTGGAGAATTTGTCGGTGATGATGCAGGTCAGCTATTTTAAATATACAAAGAAGAAGTTCGGGGAGGGACGACGGATATTCCTGATGTCCCCGTTACATCACCATTTCCAGAAGAAAGGGATTCCGGAACCGAAGATCGTGACCCGGTTCTGGATCGTGGGAATCGCGCTGGCGGTGATAACGATTGTGACGTTGAAAATACGATAGAAGAAATTTAAAATAAAGAGATTCAGTGATTGGCGATTTAATGATTCAGAGATTGAAAAGAGTATTGGATCGTGAGCGGGAATCTCCTAATCGGAAATTACTAAATCATTTAATTCGTAAGATTTAAAATCTAAAATGATGGAACGGTTGGTTATTTTAGGCGGAGGAGAAAGTGGAGCGGGAGCTGCCAAGTTAGGAAAGAAGTTAGGGTATGAGGTTTTTTTGTCGGACAAGGGGAAGTTGGCCGACAAGTATAAGCGTGTGTTGGAGGAATTGGGGGTAGAGTATGAAGAGGGGCAACACACGGAAGGACGCATTTTCGCCGCAGATTTGGTGGTGAAGAGTCCGGGTATTCCGGATAAGCTGCCGATGATCGTGGGGCTGAGGGAGAAGGGAATTGAGGTGATTTCCGAGATCGAGTTTGCGGGACGGCACACGGATGCGAAGATGTATTGTATCACGGGGAGTAACGGGAAGACTACTACTACTTTGTTGCTGTATCATATATTGGAGAAGGCCGGGTATGACGTGGGACTGGCGGGGAACGTGGGGAATAGTTTGGCGGCACAGGTGGCTGACGATTTGCATCGGGTGTACGTGGTGGAGTTGTCTAGTTTTCAGTTGGACGGGATGTTCCAATTCCGTTGTGACACGGCGATATTGACGAATATTACACCGGATCATCTGGATCGGTATGATTATAAATTTGAGAATTATGCGAATTCGAAGTTCCGGATATTGAATAATATGCGGAAGGAGGATTTGTTTATATATGGTTATGACTGCGAGGTAGTGCGGGAGAGAGTGAAACGGGGGGATATTGTGCCGGAGGCAGTCGGGTTCACTTACTCGGATTACGCCGGGGTGAATGCTTACATGGATGGGGATGTTGTGGTGGCTCACTGGGGAGATCGGGAGTTCCGGATTGCCAAACAGGAGATCACGATTCAAGGACGGCATAACGTGTATAATGCGATGGCAGCAATATTAGCCGCTTTGAAGGCTGGGGTGAGTGATGAGGATTTGAGGAAGGGGTTGACAACATTCCCGCAGGTGGAGCATCGTTTGGAGACGGTGGACGTGGTGAATGGTGTTACTTATATTAATGATTCAAAGGCAACAAACGTGGATTCGGCTTGGTATGCTTTGGATAGTATGCACGCTCCGGTGGTGTGGATTGCGGGAGGAACGGATAAAGGAAATGATTACAGCGTGTTGTTTGATTTGGTGAAGGAGAAGGTGAAGTTATTGATTTGTATGGGAGTGGATAATAAGAAGTTGATCGAGGCGTTTTCGCCGATCTGTGAGGTGGTGGATACTCATAGTCTGGATGAGACGATGGAGGTGGCTTATCGCCGGGCAGAGAAGGGGGATGTGGTTCTGCTTTCTCCTTGTTGCGCTAGTTTTGACTTGTTTAAGAATTACGAGAATAGAGGGGAGATGTTTAAGGAGAAGGTGAAAAAGTTAAAAACTAAAAGATAAAAACTAAAAGTTGAAAGACGAGAGGATTCTGTGATTGCCGATTTAATGATTAGGTGATTTTATAATCACTTAATCGGAGATCACTAAATCACTAAATCGCTAAATCATAAATCGAGAAATCAGTATGTTGAATCTAAAGAATAAGGTGGTATTTAAGGGGGATCGGACGTTGTGGTACGTGGTCATCGGGTTGATGCTGGCCTCGTTGATCGTGGTGTATTCTTCGACGGGGAGTCTGGCGTTTCGTGTGCGGGGAGGGAATACCAGTTATTATTTGATTAAACAGTTGTTTTTGATGTTCGGGTGTATGGTGGTGATTCTGACATTGCAGTCGTTTCACTACAAGTATTTCCTTTCGTTTGCCAAGATCGTGCTGGGGATGTCGTTGATATTCCTGTTGTGGGCGAAGTTTGCGGGTACGACGTTGAATGATGCGGGGCGTTGGGTGACGATTCCGGGAATCGGGTTCACGTTCCAGCCTTCGGAAATGGCGAAACTGGGGATTATTATGTACTGTGCCCGTGCAATTGCTTTTGAACAAACGGAGGAGTGTTGTAGCAATAATGTGTTATGGCGAATGAC
>NZ_JBCOSQ010000071.1:0-27840 GCF_040920905.1 Butyricimonas sp. RTP31003st1_G1_RTP31003_210430
AGACAGGGATTATGAATTAAAAGATGACGTACATCGGCAACAATACGAATTCCGTATCGGGAACTATACCCCGAAAATCGAATATATAAAATCAATCAACGGAGAAATATATCTTACCCATACAGAAGTCCCGCGGGAACTGGAAGGGAAAGGGATAGGTAGCCAGTTGGTAGAAAAAACGTTACAAGACATTGAGCGGCAAGGTTTACGGTTAGTTCCACTTTGTCCTTTCGTGGCAGCTTATATCAAGAAACACCCCGAATGGAGACGCATCGTGATGAAAGGTATTAATATAAAATAAGCACACATGGATAAGAAAATTGAATATACAAACGGAGAGTTAACCATTATCTGGCAACCGGGTTTATGCCAACACGCCGGAGTGTGCGTGAAAATGTTACCCAAGGTATACAATCCCAAAGAAAGACCTTGGGTCAAAATCGAGAATGCCACGACGGCAGAATTAATCGAACAAATTAACAAATGTCCTTCTGGAGCATTAAGTTACAAAATGAATAAGTAGTGAAAGTCGCCAAATTCGGCGACTTTTATTTTTTCCTTTTCCACAAATAGCAAACAATAAATATCAACAAGAAACAAAGCACGATAGTTGCCCCCGAAGGTAATTTCAGCGCTGCCGAAGTAAATAAGCCGATAACCGAACCAGCACAACTAATAATCGTTGCCCACACAAGCTGTTTCGTGAAATTCTTATAAAACATCCCGGCAATAGCCTGTGGCATGGTGAGGTACGAAATCACGAGAATGATTCCCGCTAGTTTCATACACAACACGATACACAAAGCGATCAATGCCGTAATTCCGATTTCCAGACCATTCAATGCAACGAAATGTGTCCGGCTATATTCTTTATCAAAAGCGATATAGAATAGAGGACGATAAAATTTAGCAAAAAACACGATGATCACCAAACACAACAAAAGCGAGAGAATAACCTGCTCCCCCGTCACCGTGAGGATATTACCAAACAAGTAAGATAACAAATTAGGAGCATACCCCGGTGTCAGATAAATAAACAACACCCCGATAGCCATACCCGCAGACCAGAATATCCCAATCAATGAATCTTCCTTAAATCGCTTATTATCCGAAAGATATAGAATACAGAAAGCGGCGGCTAAAGCAAACACGGCCGCTCCGAAAAGAGGCGATAGCCCTAAGAAATAGGCTAATCCCAATCCCCCGAAAGAAGCGTGTGTAATTCCCCCACTGATAAAGACCATCCGTTTGGCCACGATATAAGTTCCTATCAATCCACAACTCACGCCAATCAGAATTGTACACAACAGTGCATTCTGGAAAAAAGTATATTCTAATAATTCAAACACCTTATTAATTTTAGATTTAATGATTTTAGATTGAAAAAACAATCAATCTAGTGCTTCCCTTCACTTTCAATTTTCAATTCTCCATTTTCAATTGTACGATCGTGTTTCAACAACACCCGATGAGGCACCGTACCGTGAGAGATCAATTCAATCGGACAATTATATAATTTCAATTGTTCCGGCGTGATCAGATTTGATTCATGGTAATGCAAGCCGCCATTCACGCAGGCTATCGTCTTCACGTAAGAGCAGATTGTTCCCAAATCGTGAGAAACCATCACGATACTCATCGTTTTGTTCAATTCGCCCAACACGGAATAGAACTCATTCTCAAAATTCGCATCCACGTAAGTAGAAGGCTCATCCAGAATAAGAATCTTCGGGGAAGAAATAATAGCTCGACACAAGAATACCCGCTGCATCTGTCCCCCGGAAAGCTCTCCTATCGGGCGATTCCCGAATCCTCCCATTCCGTATGTTTTTAAAAGCTCATCCACCTTTTCCCGATCAGCCCTCGTGTAACCCTTAAAAATTCCCTTCTCCGACATCAAACCGGACAAAACGACCTCTTTCACGCTAATCGGAAATCTCGCGTCAAAACGGCTGTTCTGAGGCAAATAACCAAACAAAGATTGTTTAGTAACATGATAAACAATTTCACCGGAGAAAGGTTTTAGCAATCCCAAAATCACCTTCAATAAAGTTGTTTTTCCACCCCCGTTCGGTCCGATGATCCCGATAAAATCATGTTCCCGAATGGTAAGATTTACATCCCGCAACACGACCGCCTGCTCGTATCCCGCTGTAATCCCTTTTAACTCCAGAAGTTCATTCATTCTTCTATTTCATTTTCTGTTCAATGATACCCAATAAAGAACACATCTCGGCCTTCCAGTCCGGACTCAGCGGGTCTATGGTTATCACCTCTCCATCAATCTCCTTGGCGATAGCCTTGGCATTGGCCACATCAAATTGATTCTGAATGAAAACAATCTTTATTCCTTTAGCCCGGCAAGTATCGATCACCGCTTTCAAGTGCGAAGGATTCGGTTCCTTTCCCTCATCTTCAATAGAGATTTGTTCCATCCCGTAATCCTTGGCAAAATAAGTCAGTGCCGGATGATAAATTAGAAAAGTTTTATTCTCTTTCTTCGGAATAATTCGACGGGCTGCCTGATCAATGCTATCAATCTCCACCCGGAACTGACGATAGTTCTTTTCAAACGCCTCCCTCTGATCGGGGAATTTTGCCGCCAACACATCCAATATCGTGCGAGCCATCATCTCCGCATACCGGGGAGACATCCACACGTGAGGATCAAAATTCCCGTCATGCGAACCGTGATCGTGCTGATGTCCATGTCCGTGGTCATGATTACAAGTTCCTTGCTCCAAATCCATCCCGACAGATTGCTTCACGAGTAACATATTTTTCTGAGTTTCCAGAAAAGGATACAAATTACTCAACTCGAAAGGCAAATATCCCACGGCAAAATAAACAGAGCTACTGTGTAAAGCCTTCAACTGCTCCGTACTCAGATCACTCACCGCAGGATTCGCTCCCGGTGGAATCATCACGTTCACCTTCACGTAATCACCCGTAATTCTCTCCACGAAATAACGCTGTGGTAAAATACTCACGCTAATCGTTCTCTCCTTGTCTTTATTCTCCCCACAAGCCGTTAATAAGGCTATCAAAACAACTATAATTCCTATTTTCATTATATTGGATATATCAAATTCTTCTCTTCGATCACGTCTAACACTTCGGAAAGATATTTTGCAGCCTCGTATTTTGCCATGGGTAAATTGTGCAACAAATAATTACCGCAATCTCTAGCAGCAACACCGGGGACTTCTCCCTCGAAATCCCGGATAAAACGGAAGGTTTCCCGCATTAACTCCACGATGTCACGGGACTCCAAGTCGCCTTTCATCAAAAAGTAATTTCCCGTACAGCACCCCATTGGTCCCCAAAACACGATCTTGTCACCCCACTCCTTATGATTGCGCAAATAGGTCGCCGCCAGATGCTCTATCGTATGTAACTCTCCCTGTCCCAACACGGGTTCCCGGTTCGGTTCCTTCATGCGTATATCAAACGTCGTGACCACCTGATCACCTAAATAGTCTTTACGGGAAACATAAATTCCCCTCAACAAGCGCAGGTGATCAATCGTAAAACTCGGTATTTTTTCCATGCTTTAAATTTTATTCTTCTGATAAGGCTTTGATCAACACTTTAATCATTTCAAAAGAACGTTTAGGAGCCTCTTCCCAAAAATTCAAATATTGTTTGTAATGATCTTTTACCCCGGGAGTATCACTGATAATACGATAGCTCAAGAATGGAACCCCACACATATAGCAAACCTGTGCAATGGCACATGATTCCATGTCGACCGCCATTCCTTCCGGAAAACGTTTTTTAATCTCCGTCAACTCCTCTTTATCGGTAATAAACTTATCCCCGCTACATATCAAACCTCCGTAAACATTACCATCATGAGCAACAGATAATGCCAATTTACACAGCTCCTTATCCGAAACAAAACGAGCCGGCAAACCTTGCACCTGACCATATTCATTTCCTTCTCCACACCACACGTCATGATAAACCATATTCTCGCCCACGACAATATCCATCACTTCTGTCAAGGGATCTATCCCCCCCGCAACCCCGGTATTGACAATAATATCCGGCGTGTAACGCTGTATCATTTCCATCGTACCGACAGCAGCACATACCTTTCCAATACCGCTTTTAACCAAAATAACTTCCACGTTCCCGATGCGTCCTTCCGTAAAAAGAAGTCCGCGAACAGGTTCTTCTTTTGTCTGTTCCAATAATGATTTCACCAGTCCGTACTCGGACGTCATGGCCACAATTATTCCGATCCTTCTCATATAACTCTATTGAAAAAATGGATTCATTCTTTTTTCTTCTCCGATCGTCGTGAATCCTCCATGCCCGGGAATGACACGAACATCATCGGGTAATATAAACAATTTTTCCCGGATACCATTCAACAACTGATTCATATCCCCACCCGGCAAATCAGCCCGGCCAATACTTCCCTGGAACAAAACATCCCCCGCAACCAGTAATTTATCCTTTTCACTATAAAAGCAAAGCCCTCCCGGAGAGTGTCCCGGGACATGGATCACCTTCAATTCCGAATGTCCGAACTTCACGATATCCCCATCTTTCAGGTATTCCCCCAAAGCCGGTGGCGGGGTAATTCCTTTCACACCTAACATAGCCGCGTACCTTTCGGCATCCTCTACCCAAAACGAATCCGCCTCATGCGCCCGGGCTGATAGCCCAAACTCATCCAGCATGAAATTATTCCCGAAAATATGATCGATATGCAAATGTGTATTTAACAATGCTACCGGCGTCAACTGATTCTCCACCAAGAAACTCTTCAAACGTTGTCCTTCTTCCTTCGAAAAACAACCGCAATCAATCACCACGGCCTCCCCTGTCTCGTCATACAACACGATCGTGTTCTCTTGCCATGGATTATTTGTAAATACTTTAATTTTCATCTGTCGTGCATTTTAACCCGACAAATATACGAAAAAAAGAAGTGGATCAAAAAGGCTTTTGATCCACTTCTTTGTCCGTAACGTTTATAAAGTCGAACCTTCGGTTCCGAAAGTTCATAAAGTCCGAAAGGCTCCCGTCACCTTATGAACTTTATAAACTTTATGAACCTTTAACTCTCTTATAATTTGAATCGTCAGATTTTCAACGTATCGAATCCCCGACCATAAACCCCCATAACGGTGTTCATCGTCAAGAACGCATCCGGATCTGCCATCTTCGTTACACGCATAATATTTTGCATCTCGCTCTTACGGGCAACCACGATCAACATCTTACGCGCCTCTCCGGTATACCATCCCTGACAATCCACCACGGTAACGCCGCGTCGCAAATCACGGGTAATGGAATTCGCCACATCCTCGTATTTTTGAGAAAATATAAGGAATTGTACCGATTGCATCTGTCCCGTAAATACCAAATCAATCGTGTAGGAGTTAACCCCCATCACCACGTAACCATAGATAATAGTGGCTATTTTTGCCGTGGGATCTATCGCAGTATCCTCCCCGATAAAGTAACTACATCCGATGATAAACACATCGATGTACATGATAATTTTACCCGGACTGATATTCCGGTACTTGTTGATAATCATGGCGACAATATCCGTACCGGCAGTACTTCCCCCGTTCACCAGAGAAATACCGATACCCGCACCACACATGATACCGGAAATCACAGCACACATGAATTTATCTTCCAACAGAGGTTCGTGTATCAGGTTCTGAAACAAACTCAACAGGAAAGAACTCATGAAAATAGCGTAAATGGTCTTAAAACCGAAACGAGGTCCCAGAATCTTGATAGCAATCGCCACCAACAAAAAGTTGATCACGAAATAGCTATACCCGATCGGAATCACCTCTCCGGAAAGGAAATAAATAATTGTTGAAATACCGGTCACTCCACCACCGACCATACGATGCGGAGCCAAAAATGCCGTCACGGCAAACGTGTATATCAACAAACCGAACGTGATCAACAGATACGCCCGGATTTCACTCATCAACTTCTCCTTTGTAACTTTCATCACATTAATTATTTTGTTTTGCCCACGTATCCTTCAAACCAACAGTCCGGTTAAACACCAGCGCTCCCGGCTTGGAATCTTTATCCACGCAGAAATATCCCAGACGTTGGAATTGGAAACGGTCACCTTCTTTCGCCTCCTTCAAACTCGGCTCCAACTTACAGCCCGTCAAAACTTTCAATGAGTTTTCATTCAAGAATTCCTTGAAATCAACATCTTTATGCCCGGCAGGGTCCGGATCTTTAAACAATCGATCGTACAAACGCACTTCCGCCTCGATAGCATCCGGAGCAGACACCCAATGCAAAGTACCTTTCACCTTCCGGTTACTTGCCGATCCTGTACCGCTACGGGTATCCGCATCATACGTACAATGAATTGTCGTGATATTTCCCTCCGCATCCTTCTCCACGCTCTCACACTTCACGATATAAGCCCCTTTCAAGCGAACCTCGTTACCCAAAGTCATCCGGAAAAATTTCTTCGGAGCATCCTCCATGAAATCATCCCGTTCGATATATAGTTCACGAGAGAAAGGAACCATTCTCGTTCCGGCTGTTTCGTCCTCCGGATTATTCTCGATCTCCACGGTCTCAGTCTGTCCTTCCGGGTAATTGTCAATCACCACCCGAACCGGGTCCAACACGGCCATCACACGGGGAGCGATTTTGTTCAAATGCTCCCGGACACAGAACTCCAATAAAGCCATATCCACCACGATCTCCCGACGGGCAACACCCACCTTTTCCGCAAAATTACGGATAGATTCAGGGGTATATCCGGCACGTCTCAACCCGGTAATCGTCGGCATACGAGGATCATCCCAACCAGCCACAATTCCCTTCTGAACGAGTTCCAGCAAACGACGTTTACTCATCACCGTGTAACTCAAGTTACGACGGGCAAACTCAATCTGCCGGGGACGATACGCCGTGTCAATCAACTGATCCAGAAACCAGTTATACAAAGGACGGTGTACCTCGAATTCCAATGTACATATCGAATGTGTAATACCTTCCAGATAATCGCTCTGACCATGCGTGAAATCATACATCGGGTAAATACACCATTTATCCCCGGTTCTGTGATGAGCCACGTGCATGATACGGTACATGATCGGGTCACGCATCAACATATTAGAAGATGCCATATCTATTTTCGCTCGCAAAACTTTCTCTCCGGCTTGGAACTCACCGTTTTTCATCCGGCGGAATAAATCCAAATTCTCTTCCGGAGTCCGATCCCGGTAAGGACTATTTACTCCGGGTTCCGTGGGAGTCATACGTTGAGCGCTGATCACTTCTGCCGGCTGATCGTCCACGTAAGCCTTTCCCTCCAGAATCAATTTTTCAGCCCAGTCATATAACTGTTGAAAATAATCAGATGCAAAATGCGGTTCTCCTTCCCATTGGAAACCTAACCATTGAATATCTTGTTGTATGGAATCAATATATTCGACATCCTCTTTTGAAGGATTTGTGTCATCAAAACGAAGGTTGCATTTTCCCTGGTATTCGGTTGCCAATCCGAAGTTCAAGCATATAGAGGTTGCATGTCCGATATGCAAGTACCCGTTCGGTTCCGGCGGGAAACGAGTATGTACCCGACCGCCGTTCTTTCCCTCGGCCAACTCCTCTTCAATAATCTGTTCGATGAAGTTTAACGATTTACCTTCACCTTCTTCTTCCACGAGATGATTTTTATCCATACTAAAATTATTATAACATATTCGACGCGAAGGTAATTAATTTATGAGAGTTTTAAAAGTTTCTGTATATTTGCAGGCCATGAAAAATATATTTTATACCATAGTATGCTGTCTGATTTCACTCACGTCGCTAGCCCAGAGTGATTTTGGTTACGAAAACCCCGATGGAAGGGATCCCCGGGAAGAAGGAATGCAACGTGATTCCACGAAAGAACAACGTTACGTTCCGCATCATCGTTTAACTTGGAAATGGGTACACGACGGTGTGTATAAAGAATTTTACCAGATTGACACTCTCCAAGACGGGTTACAAAACACGAACTTGATATTCAAACACAGTGTTTCCAATACATACCTGGGAAATTTCCCGGCACCTTACGTATCAGACATTTACATCCTGCGCCCCCGAGGAGAAGATTTCTTACCGCAAGATCGGCTAAGAGATTATTTCTTTAAACCGGAAGACGCGTTAGATTACAATACTACCACGCCTTTCACGCAATTAAGTTATTTCAACGGCGGGGGCCGGGGAAAAACAGAGGATTGGCTGGACGTGTGGCACATCCAGAACATACGCCCCTATTGGAATGCCGGATTCCGGTATAACCTCATTTCATCGGATGGTGCCTATTCTTATCAAAAATCCAAAACTTACAATTTTTCTTTTTTCAGTTCATACGAAAAAGACCGGATGGCAGTATCCATGTTCATAAACCAGAATATGGCACACATCACCGAGAATGGTGGTATCGAAAACCTAGCCGATATTCGGGATACCTCGCTTGATCCCAAAGTTGTCGGCACACGGCTTGCCATGGAGCCAAAGAACAACCTCATGAATTTCAATTTCAAGGCTCTAGCGCAATACAATATCGGTAATCCCAAAGAAATCATCACGCAAAAAGATAGTGCCACGATAGACACCACGATAACCTATCCCATGAAATTTGCCTTGGCCCTCAAAGCAGAGGATAATCGTTACTCGTTCAAAGAAGAAAGTGTCGAAGAAGGATTTTTCTCTGATACCACCTACATTAGTAAACAGGGAAATTCCGACATGATCAAAAACCGGAAATATGAAATCGATGCCAAATTCATTTTGAATGAACATCCCAAATATAAATATTTACCGGGCGTGTATGCCGGACTTAAATTCAAATACCTGAGTTACGATCAACGGGTCTCGCTGGACACGATTAATAACAGGGGAACCAGCAAATACACCGGGACATACCTGACAGCAGGAACCTTTAACATGGACAGTACCACCATGTTCAATTTCGACATCTGGGGGAGTTTCTGTCTAGCCGGAGATTATTCTGCCGACTATTCACTAGAAGGACAAATTATCCAGTACTTGAATAAAGGAAGAAATTCCTCCGTCACCGTCCATGCCTTGCTGGAAACGCAAACCCCGAATCACTACTATCTCCAATACCAAGGGAACCACAATCAATGGGAGAATAGTTTTGACAAGATACACGCCTACAATTTACGAGGGCATTACACGAATAAACGCCTTCGGACAGAAGTCGGGGTGGCCCTCAACAACACAAAGAACTATATTTATTTCGACACAACCGCTATGCCCCGTCAATATGATGGAGACCTTATGGTATTCACGGCATGGGCAAAACAAATATTCCGACTGGGACATTTCTACTTCGACCAGAAAGTGTATTACCAAGTGACCAACAAGGAAAAGATACTACCATTACCCCAAGTAGCACTTCACTCGCACAATTACTACCAGAACCGCTTTTTTAAACAAGCTTTGGGTTTCCAGATCGGTATCGACTTGTTCTACAACACCTCGTTCTATGCAAATGCGTACGACCCGGCAATCATGCAGTTCTACAACCAGGAAATCGAGAAAACCGGAAACTATCCGAAAATGGATGTATTCGTCACGTTAAATATAAAACGAGCTGACTTATTTGTTAAATACGAACACTTTAACGAGTTCTTTGGTAGCAGGGATTATTTCTCGGCATACACCTATCCAATCAACCCGGCAAAGGTGAAATTCGGTATCCGGTGGAACTTTTTTGACTAACACAAGAAGCTCGCTAACGTGATGAGAACCACAAACTACTTTTACTAATTTGGTAGTTTACAACATTTTCCGTATTTTTGCAGTATGTATATAATAAAAACTATTACGTACACGCTGTTGTTCTTATCCTGTTTCGCCTCGTGCAAAACAAAACAAGAAGAACTACCGCTAGTCATACCAGAACCCGGAACGTTGGAAAAAATAGAGCAACGCGGGGTATTAAATGTATGTAGCTATTACAACACGACAGACTACTACGTGTATAAAGGTATTCCCAAAGGATTTCACTACGAATTGGTAAAAGATTTCGCCGATTATCTGGGAGTGAAGCTAAATATCGAAATAAACACGAATATTGACGAAAGCATTCAAAAACTGAATGAAGGCCAATATGACTTGATCGCCATGAGCCTCTCTGTCACGGATTCCCGAAAAGAAGACGTGCAATTCAGCCTTCCCTTGTTCACCACCAGTCAAGTACTCGTTCAGCACACGTCGGACACGCTTCTCCAATCGGTAGATGACTTGAAGGGTAAAGAAATATTTTTACAAGAAGGGACCTCTTTCACCCGATTCCTACAACATTTAAACGATTCCTTACAATTAAATCTGAAAATCACCGAACTGGAAGATGTCACGTTCGAAGATATTCTACTAAAAATAGAAAACGGGGAAATTCCCTACACGGTCATCGATAAAAATATAGCCCAGATCGCCTCCCAATATATGAAACACATTGATTACTCTCTTCAACTCTCCACTGAGAGTCCCGTGGCTTGGGCTGTCACGAAAAAGGCTACCTTATTGGATGAAGAAATCAATACTTGGCTCGAAACAATGAAAAAGAGCGGGAAACTAAACGTCCTGTATAACCGTTATTATAAGAATAGTTATATCACATCATTACACAACTCCAAATACTATAAGCTGAAAAATGGAGTCATCTCCAGCTTTGACCCCATCATCAAAAAAGAAGCTCGGGAAATCGGCTGGGACTGGCGCTTGCTGGCAGCCGTTATCTATCAGGAATCCGGATTTGACCCGGAAGCCACTTCGCACCTCGGAGCCTTTGGTCTGATGCAAGTTATGCCGGAGACCTCCCTACAACTTGGATTCGAGGAATACGAAGAACCCAAAGACAACATTCACGTCGGGGCATACTATCTAAAATATTTGGAAAACAAGTTCAACAAATTCGAACTCGACACGTTGGAACAGATTAAATTCACCTTGGCTGCCTACAATGCCGGCTTGGGACACGTGCTCGATGCCATTCGGTTAGCCGAATCATACGGGAAAAATCCAAAAGTCTGGGACAACAACGTAGATTATTTCATGCTCCACAAATCCCAACCGGAGATATACCAGGATTCTGTTGTCCGCTTCGGCTATTGTGACGGGAAACAAACATTCAACTTCGTCAACAACATTATGGAAAACTATACTCATTATAAGAACACAATCAAAAAATAATTTGTGATAAAAAGTTAGCTCGTGGGCTGGAATCATTCAATCGTAAATCATATGTCACAAAATCTCGCAGGCGAATATTGATTTACATTAATATTTTTCATACCTTCGCATCAAGGTTTTGATCATTATTTAACTAATTGCTAAGGATATGCCTTACAGAAGATTACCGAATACAGACGCAGCAAGGATAAGGGCATTAGAAACAGCCTTGAATAACGAAGAGTTTTCTAATATCAACAACTTACCGTTTTCACTACATCTCAGGCAAAAGATTGAGTTCTTCTTACCGAGATTCAAAACGGCAATCACGAATTCTCAATGCGCTAGAGATAAACAAAACGTGAACAGTAGGAAATATGCAGAATATACCCGGAAAGCAAAATTATACATTTCCCATTTTCTGCAAGTACTGAATTTCACGATTGCCCGGGGAGAATTAAAACCCGTGGCAAGAACTTTTTATGGGATTGATGAACACGACACCAAACTCCCCTCGTTAGTTTCAGACCAAGATTTACTGGAATGGGGAGCAAAAGTCATCGCCGGAGAACAGGAACGCACCCGCAATGGTGGCGGTAGTCCCGTGTACAGTCCTTCTATCGCTTTGGTGAAAGTGAACTACGAAAACTTCAAACAAGCCTACGCCTCCCAGAAACAATTCCAACAGAACTCTGCCCGCTGTAGCGCTGAGGTTGCACAATACCGAGGTGAAGCCGACGAATACATTCTTACCTTATGGAACGAAATCGAGGCTCATTACGCTGACCTCGAAGATGAAGAAATACGCCGCCAGAAATGCGAACATTTCGGTCTGGTCTACGTCTTCCGCAAAGGTGAAAAAGAAGAAATAAAAAGAAAAAAGGAAGCTGAACGCATCACGCTCAAACTCCCCTTTTAACTATTTTAGATTTATGATTTACAATTTTAGATTCTTAAATCACAAATCGTAAATCATAAATTACATATACAGATCTCTCTCCCCTCTCGCGATTCTATCATAATAGGAACGGAACGTGGGGAGTAATTTTTTGTCTGTAAAGAATGGCATATTTTCAATTTCCTGCAACTCCTGTGCGATCAACTTCTCCCCGATCTCACGAGTCTCCGGAGAAGCGTAGTCATTCAGATATTCCCGGAACGTCAATACTGCATTCAGTTTACAGAATTTACCTTCCACCCCTTTCTCCAACAAATTCATGATCTTATCCCCCGTACGACCACAACGATACCCTGCCGTACAGAAAGAAGTAATCATCCCGTCATTTGCCAACTCACGGATCACCTCGTCCAAAGAACGCTGGTCACCCAACATAAACTGCACCTTATCCGGGTTCTCCTCCTGTTTCAATTTCTTGGCATAAGCCCCGATTCCCAACTTAGAAGATGCATCAGTCTGCGTACACCCGTAATGATTGATCAGATCGCGTTTCAAATCCGGATTCTCACGAGCCGTCACGATCAACCCGCTATACGGAATTGCCAGACGCAACACGGAAACCACCCGTTTCATGGCTTCGTCACTCACGATATAAGGAGAATGTTCACTCAAGAATGAACCGGGAGCCGGCTGCATACGCGGGAATGAGACGGTATGCGGTCCGATACCGAAATGTTTCTCCAAGTCCCAAGCATGGTGAACCAACCCCATCACGTCGAACTTCCAATCGTACAAGCCGAACAAGGCCCCGATAGCCACGTCATCCACCCCGGCTTCCATAGCCCGGTGCATAGCGTAAAGCCGCCAACGATAATTTCCTTTCACCGTGTTTGCCGGATGCAATTCGGCATATCTTCCCCGGTGATAAGTTTCCTGGAACACCTGGAACGTACCGATTCCCGCACGCCACAATTTCTTCATGTCTGCAATCTCCATCGGAGCCGCATTCACGTTTACCCGGCGGATATTATTGAAACCATTTCCCGTAGGTGTCGTGCGTTTCACGGAATAAATCGTGGAAATAGAATCCGCAATATAGTCTGCCCCATTCTTAGGATGCTCACCGTACACGGCAATCATTCGCTTATGCCCCTCGTCAATCACGGCTGCCACCTCATCACGCACCTCATCCATCGTCAGCACATGGCGAACCTCGTCTTTATTCTCCGCACGGAACCCGCAATATTTACAGCTGTTCACGCAAAGATTCGACAAATACAAGGGTGCGAAGAAAACGATACGATTATCGTATACTTTCTTCTTCACTTCCAACGCGGCTTCCTGCATTTCATGTAATAATTCGGGATCCTCCACGTTTAGCAATGTTGCCGTTTCTGCCGGAGTTAAAATCTTTATATCCAAAGATTTTTGTAAAATATCCCGTACTTGTTGTTTATCGGGATTCTTATACTTTTCAATATCTGCAAATATCTGTTCTTCGTCAATAAAATCCTTTCCCCCATCCAGATATTTATCGATTTCTGCCTGTTTGATCACGCTGGCAGTCCAATCTTTTACACTACTCATTTTTAATCAATTACAAGTTCATAAAAGTCCTAAAATCTACAAAACTCACCATACACATTTGCTTCCCTACCTCCCGTCACGTGAATATCTTTACATATATACAAAGGTCGTTAATTATTTCATCAATACCCTCCATTTCTAATATCTATTTTCAATCAGCCGATAAAGAAAATCAATAACCTTGTCGTAAAAACCGTAGATTTTTCTCCTAAATTCCTATGAACCTTAGCTTAATAATTCTTTTACAATGGCGGAAATCGCTTTGCCGTCAGCCACTCCGGCCAGTTCCTTGGAAGCAACGCCCATCACTTTTCCCATCTCCTTGGCAGAAGTCGCTCCCACCTTCTCGATAATCGCTTTCAACGCAGCCCTCAGCTCCTCCTCACTCAATTGTTTCGGCAGGAACTCGCTCAACACTTCCACCTGAGCCATCTCGTGAGCATACAAATCCTCACGTCCTTGATTTTTATATATTTCAGCCGACTCACGTCCTTGTTTTGCCAACTTCTGGATAATCTTCACACACTCACTATCAGCAATTTGCTCCGGAGCCCCGGCAACAGACTTCGCCTCAATAAAAACCTTCTTTATATTTCTTAAAACTTCCAAACGAATGGTATCTTTAGCCTTCATGGCAGCCATAATGCCTCTGCTAACCTGTTCTTCTATTGTCATTGTTTCTGATTTTAAAATTAAAACTCACGAAGTTACTATTTATTCCTCAAATTTCCACTAGCCATTTTTAATTTTCGAAATACTGACGTAATTTTGTATCATAAAAACACCTACATGAAAACAATCATCACGAACAAAACCATCTGGAACATAGCTTACCCGATTATACTAGGTAGCTTGGCACAAACCCTGATCACTCTTACCGACACGGCATTCTTGGGACGAGTCAGTGAAGTTGCTTTGGGTGCCTCCGCCATGGCAGGAATTTACTATTATGTCTTTTCCACGCTGGCTTGGGGGTTCTCTATCGGGATACAAATCATCGTGGCGAGAAGATTGGGAGAAGGTAAATTAAACCGGATCGGAGTCGTTTTCGAACACGGACTATGTTTCGTGTTCCTCCTATCCATGACTCTTTTCCTCATTCAACGATATTATAGTGATGTGTTGCTTGGGGCCTCCATCCAGTCCCCCAATATTTATGCGGCAGCCATGGAATATATGTCCTACCGCCATTACGGGATTATATTCGTGTGTTTCAATTTCCTGTTCCGAGCCCTTTACATCGGACTCTCCAACACGAAGATCATCGGTTACTCAACGGCAGCCATGGCCACCATCAACGTAATTTTCAACTACTTACTTATTTTCGGAAAATTCGGTTTTCCGGAATTGGGAGTCGGTGGTGCGGCACTAGCCTCCGTGATGGCAGAGGCCTCCGCCTTCCTCATCTTCATTTTTTACACCTTATTAAAGCTCCCGATCAAACAATACGCACTTTTCTCGTTCCACAAACTGGAAGGTTGGCTCATGCTCACCGTACTAAAAACGGCATTCCCGACCATGTTGCAAAAACTATTGTCATTCGGGACATGGTACATATTTTTCATGCTCATTGAACACATGGGAGAACGTCCTATCGCGGTAACCATTATCGTACGCAGTGTCTATATGCTCATCCTCATCCCGGTATTCGGTTACGGTGCGACCGCAAACACGCTGACCAGCCGCTTGATCGGGGAACAAAGACAGCCGGAAATCATGAGCACCTTACGCCGAATCGTGAAACTCTCCATGCTAAGCGTCCTTCCCGTTCTACTTATATGCTACATATTCCCACATTACGTGCTATCCATCTACTCCAATAGTAGCGAACTGATCGCAGCATCTATTCCGTCTCTTTACGTGGTCGGTCTGGCAGCCCTCAGTTTCTGTTTCGGAATCACGTTCTTCGAGGCCATCTCCGGAACAGGGAACACCACGCACGCCCTCATCCTTGAGAGTTTTGTCCTTATTTTTTACACGTTCCAAACGTGGCTATTCACCACGGTCGTTCGTTCCGATGTGGCATTCGTGTGGACTGTAGAAATCACTTATGGCATATTAATCGGTGTCGTTTCGTTACTCTACCTCAAGTACACGAAATGGCAACAAAAGAAAGTTTGAAGATGATACTCTATTTATAAGGGGATAGTCCGCAGATACCAAACAGCAGCTCACAGGTAACCTTATTGATAGGGTATCAACAAGTCATCAATACCGCAAGTAATCTTTTCAATATATTATATCTATACTTTATGAACCTTATTTAGTATAAGGTTCATATAAGGTTTCTATAAGGTATCTATAAGGTTCATGACGGTATTGATGTGCTATTCATCCATTAATCAACATGAAATCAGAATAGACTTCCTATACAAAACTCACTTACTTTCTCCCCTCATTCATCCCTTGCCCAAACACACAAAATGAAACCATCTCGAAATATATAATTGAGGTTTATAGAACGTTAAAAAACTTCACTATTCACATTAAAAAAGGCTACAGAAAGCCTTTTTAAGAAAGAAAAGACACCTCTATTTAACCCTAAAACAAATAATTAATAATAGTTAAAATAAAATTCAATAACAGGCTCTCAAAGCCTATTTTAACTTATTGAATAACTATATTTTACACGTACATATTAATTAATAATCAATACCATTTATATTAACAAAAATGTTTGTATATTGCAATGCTTTTAAGCACCTTTTTTTTGATTAAAATTAAGAAATACCAATAGGAATAATTTCATTTAAGCGTGGAACTAAAATTTAAGTATTATTTAAGCACAAAGAAATTTATATTTCTTCTGTGCATCATTATTTTACCGTCTATCAGTCATGCACAATCCGTGGGATCAACAGGTGCGACAGCTGTCGATTCCCTCCGCAGGCAATTCGAAAAGGATGCAACACAAACTGTTACTGATTTTGAAGAATATAGCAAAAAAGCACTGGAAGAATACGAAAAATACGAGGCACAGGCACGTGCGGACTATTCTCGTTATACTCGCTCCATCAAACAGACCTGGGGTAGTGATACGATCGTAGACAACACCCCGACAAAATGGGTCGAATACAGTAATGACTATCAAAATCGCTCGATTGTTGATTTTGACCAAGGAAAAATCCTCGTGGAAGTCGCCCTTGATAACAACAACACGGTAGATACCAACGCTATAAACACACGTTTGGCTACCGCCATTGAACATTTACTGAAAAGTCAAGGATCAACCTGCCCTTACCAATCATCCGTTGACGTCTCAAAGCCTTTAACCAATAATCCCGTACTGGACGGTTTGGTCGATTTTTCCATGTATAAACCCGACAAAACCTTAAGTTCAACGGGGAAAGAGACAACACCCGTTCGTACAGCCCCTCCCACCCCTACGGTGAAAGGACAAAAATTGTCCCTCAATACCAATCAAAAGAAAGAATCATCCGGGGACACGGTCTCCACGGGAACAACTATGGCTCGTCGCGTACAAGAAGAAGGTAACAAGAATTCCGGCAATCCTCTAGCGGACAAACGGGAAGAAGCACACAAACGGGCCGAACAAAAAACACAGGGTTGGCAAAATGAAGCTGAAAAGGCCATTTTAGTAAAAACAATAGCCGCACAAAGCCCCAAAAAGATCACGAAAGTGAAAGGAGACGACGGGAAAGTACGTCAAGTGGTTCAAATAGAAATGAATCTTGTTTCCGACAATCTATCAAAAAACGCAACACTTTATAAAGACCTCGTGGCAGAATTTTCACAAGTATTCCAAATCGAGCAACCGCTGATTTTTGCCGTGATGGAACAAGAGTCCCGTTTCAACCCCGAGGCAACAAGTTGGGTACCCGCTTACGGGCTGATGCAACTGGTACCCAAGTCCGGGGGATTGGATGCCTATAATTACGTGTATAGAAACACTTGGGCCCCGACCCGGAGTTATCTTTTCGTTCCCCGCAATAATATTGAACTGGGCACGGCCTATCTTCGTGTTCTCATGAATCAATTTTCCTCTGTTACCGACCCGCATTGTCGCAGGCTTTGTGTCATTGCCAGCTATAATACCGGAGCGGGAAACGTGAGTAGAGCCTTTACCGGGGCTACGAATTTAAACAAAGCAATCCCGTTGATTAATAAATATAATTACGAGCAGTTATACAGCCACCTCACGAATCGTTTAAGCACGAGTGAGGCCCGCAATTATGTTTCAGGAGTTAGCAAGCGACGGGAAAAATATCTCAAACCATAAAAAGAAATACCAATGTTTTGTCCAGAGTGTGGTAATCGTATCGAAGATCAGAATATACATTTTTGCCCGGAATGCGGAGCAAGAATAGAACAAGAGAGTAACACCGAAAAAAAAGCTCCCGTCAAACCTCACCCTCAAGGAATGAGTATGCACGGATTGATTTTCACGAACTTGGATCTACTAGCCGAAAAGACGGGAACAGACGAGCAAAGTCTGATGGCCATCTTTGATGCCTTCATCCGACAGAAACGGGAATACGGCATCTCGTATAAACTCGTTGATGCAGGTAATTACACGTATCGGAAAAGTGGCTTTTGGGGTAACTCGAAAAAAGTACATTTAAAGATAACCAACCCGTTATGGGATTACATGGACATATTGATGGATGTCCATAACGGGGAACAGGCGGCAGGAGACGAAATATCGCAATATCTATTTATTATAGGAGGCAGTGACATTATTCCCATGCCATGCATCCATCACTACATTCCCAACGACAGTAACGATGACAGTATCGACACGGATATGCTTTACGCTTACCCCTATGGGAAGGAGATGATTACCTTGCTCGAAAATCAAGCGGCATTTACTTATGATCAGCTCTTTTTCGTGGGAAGGTTACCCCTCGGAGAAGACGCTTCACTCGAAGATTTATGTGGTTATCTGGAGCGCGACATCGATTATTCCAACGGGTTTCCGATGAACGAGGCTTACGGTCAATGTGACCCGCACTGGAAGAAGGTGTCCAGTTACGTGGCAAATGATCTTCTGAACGGGAATTATTTCCGTGATCTGAGCCGTTACCTGTCACCGGATCACTATTATAACCGATTACTCCTTTCCCCCATGGTCGTGGAAGGGAATCTTCATCAAGTTTTCCACACGAACGCCTCGTTATACTATTTCAATCTTCATGGCGGAGAAGGATTGGAATCACGCGGTTACGCGGGAGTTATGCTCAACAAGGAAGAGTACGGGGCATTACCGGCCATAGAACCGGAACACATGATGACCTGCGAGGAACCCAATATCGTTATCAGCGAAGCCTGTTACGGGGGACGTTTTATCGGACTGGACCAACACCACAGCATGCTGCTGGCCTCCCTGTTCACGAACACGCTGGCATTTGTCGGATCATCACGCGTGGCTTGGGGTGCCGTTGATGACGCCTCTTCTCCCCAATCCGGAGTATCGGTAAGTTACGCCGACATCATCGCCGGTTATTTCATCAGTGCCATCCTACAAGGCTATACAGTGGCTGAAGCATTATTTATTGCCCGCAGTGCCGTGTTGCAAGGAACCGTTCCGGGAGACCCTCATGCCGCACTGACCGTCGTGGAGTTCAACCTTTTCGGTGACCCGATGACCACGATGAACGTTCGTACAAACTTGAAATCCGGAAATAAAGCTACATCCAAAACGACCTTGGTCGATCCGAATACTAAAATAGGATGCACAATCGAGAAAATAAAAACAGAAAAAGAGAACGGCTCTATTCTGGAACAGGTACGGGGTGCTGTAAATGCCAACATCCAACAAATTCATACCACAATAGGACAACACTTGTACGCAAGTTATGGAATCAAACCTCGTCCGGTGGAAGAAGTTTTAAAGATCAAGTACAGCAACGGGCAGGAAGAGATGAAATTCAACTATGACCTGACTTCCGAAAGGCAGATCCCCACTCGGTTTGTTGTCACGACCAGTTCGGATGGGAAAATTAAGAGTGTATATACCACAAGATAATCTACTAAACGTGAAACTATAAAACTATACAATATGAATTGCCCTAAATGTAACACAAGTCTTCGTCCGGGAGTAAAATTCTGCACTTCTTGCGGACAAAAAATAGAGGAATTAACCACATGTACCCAATGCGGAACCCCGTTAAAACCTGGAGCTAAATTTTGTATCAAATGCGGTCAGAAAGTAGCTCTTGCGGAAAAGACATCTACCCCGTCAGCGGAAACGACGTCAGACATCAATTCGGTCAAGGGACGTATATACTGGAACATACAACCGGGACAGGTAGCCCGCGTGATTAACGAAACGGAATTTGACTCGTATAACGATATTCAAGGTATTATCATCCCGGAAGGGACAACAGCCTATATCCGTGCCAACGGACGCACGATTGCCTCCATCAGCGGAGGAACGTATAATTTCAAAGGCTCGTCCGGTGATTCTTCCGGTCCCTCGACAGATTCGTTACGCAAGGGATGGTCATTTATTGTCAACCTATTCAAAAACAAGAAAAAAGAAGAGAAACCGACAACGGAGGAACTCTACCTGCAACAACAAAATTTGATTCGGGAAAACGCCCGGAAAGGAGCCGCTTTCTCAGTTGTTATCCTACTGGATAAGTCGTTCCCTCTTCTTTTCGGTTCCAGACAAGGCGAACTCGACAATTACAAGGATTTTGTCCCTATGAAGATACAAACCCGGTACCTGGATATGGCACTGGGAGTGAATGCATACTTCAAGATTTCAGACCCGGAGCGATTCATCGTTCATTACCTGACCGAGCGCCAGATGTTGAACACGACTGTTATCGTGGACGAGATCACGGATACCATCCGGAACGTGTTGCAAGATACGTTGTATGACACGGAACTCACATCTAATCGTATACCGCAGGAACTTCATGCTTTACTGAAAGATAAAATCAATGCCGTGGCACCGGAAGCCTTCTTCGGAATATCCATCGTGCGTATTGTTGAGATTTCAGCGACCAGCGAGGATTTAGAGCGTTTTAGAGTGTTGAGCCGCGAGCTTTACCTTTCGGATAAAGAATTGGATTACCTCCGACGTACCAATGATTTCAAGAACCGAATGGCAGACACAGTGAATGAACAACGCTTGCACGAAGCCACGACCGACCTCGACCTGGATAAACAACTGGAAACGATTAATCATGACCGATTGCTACATGAAGACGAAGTGGAAAAATTCAAACATTTCCTGCAAAACGAACGCATCGTACGAGAGGCTCAAAACGATGAAGAGCGGGACGCTGCCCTTCTGGAAATTGTCAAGACAGGATTAATTCGTGAAGATGAAGCCCGTGCTCTCCACAATCAACTGGAAACAAACGATTACCAACGAGGGATGATGTTCCAGATGATGCAACTCCGTGACGGTATCGAATTCGAGCGCACCCGTATGGAAGGCGAAGCTGAAAAAGCGACTCTAATTATCAAAAAAGAACTTGAGCTACAAGGTCTTCAAGACGATTACGAGGACTGCCGTTTCTATAAAGAAGTTGACAAACAACGCGTGGTGGCCGAAACGAACCTCGATCTGGATCAACGCCAGCGAGACATGGACTACAATGATGCTAAACGGATGCATGATATGGACCGGGAAGATGACGACAACCAGTTCCAACAATTTATGGCCATGCAAAACGCGGAGGAACAAGCAAAAGAAAATCAACGCAAGCATGAAGCGGAAGTAGAACAAAACCGCTTAAAGACAGCCGAAGAAATGGAACGCCTGAAATGGGAAAATGCCAAAGAACTTTCCGATGAAAAAGTGTGGGCATTAAACGGTGGGGATGCTGCCGTGGCTTACGCAGAAAATAAATACAGCTCGGAGGCCGAACGTGAGGCAAGTGAACGACTAGAAGCTCAACGCCGGGAAATGGACGCTCGCTTGGAAGCCGAACGGGCCTCTCGTGACACGGATCACCGGGAGAATCAAGCCCAAATGTTCCAGATGATGCGGGACATGATGACTATGACCGGAGGAATTCAAGCACAGAAGGTGGAAGATAAGGAACGTCGGGCTCAAGAAGAAATGGCCGAAAAAGAACGCCAGCTACGTGAACGGGATGAGCGTATACTCCGTCAGGAAGGACGAATGGACACGGCTTATGACCGGGCGTTGGATTACACGACTCACAATAATATGCCACCACAGACACCTCAACAGGTAGCCCCGGCACAACCCGAACAACAAGCCCCACGGCCACAACAGGCGCAAACACCACAAGCCCCCGCAGCAAAAACAGTCACGTCGACCCTCTGTCCGGATTGTGGAGCCTCGCTGGAACCCGGAATGAAATTCTGCGCTGATTGTGGAGCCAGTATATAGTAAAATGATTTTTCAATTCAACACATAAAGATATGACAACCATTCACGGAATCCTGGAATGCCCCCTATTGGACCACGGGTCGAAATCCGAAGGTCGGAGGGCAATCCTCACGGATGATGACGGTAAAAAATACAAGCTTTACCGGGCCGGGATTTTACCATCCGGAGACCCGTTTTTTATCCCTTATGACGGGATGCATATCGGGGTTACCGGAAGCGTAGAGGAAGAAACCGGGAGCTTTCTGGTCACCTCCCTTTTACTGGAGGACGGCACAGAAGTCTTTCCGCAAACACCGGAAATCCCCGCAGGTGAACCCATTGAACTCCCTCCACCGCGTAAACTAAAGAAATTAATAAAAAAGAAAAATAAATAAACATACAAGATCATGAGTAAAGAGAGATTTTGTCCGGAATGTGGTCAGCCTGCAGATGCAGACGAACGTTTTTGCCGGGATTGCGGGGCAGAAGTCCCATTTGAGTCAAACGACGACACGACCACCGCAGAAGAGATGTTGAATAAAGTGAAACCTTCAGGAACGACAGAACCGATTATAGGGGCGGGAGCACGTGCTAATGTTTCCGGGGGAATTAACCAATCCTCCACGACCCATGCCAACATCAATACATCAAGTGTCGATAACTCTTCCACGGTTCACCATAACACGACCATTGTCATGGAAAAGGATGAAGCCGAATATTGTGAAGTATGTGGAAATCCTTTTGACGACAGACACGCCCGATGTCCCAAATGCGGGAAAGAGATTTGCTTTGATTGTAAAGTAAAAGGAAAGAACCGTTGCGTGGAATGTGAAAAAAAATCCATCAACGAATATCGCCTTGCTTTCCAACAACTACTCCTGACGACCAATAGCAATATCGGTATTGCCGGACGCCAGATGATGGATCAAAAAGCCAGGGAACTGGACGTGGAGGATACAAAAGCCGACATTGAAAAAGAGATGACGGAATTGTATAAACCCGCGAATAAAGCTACTCAACCGGCGGTGGTTTCCGCCTCGTCTTCTGACCGACCTGTTCAATCACAGGAAGCTAGCCAGAAAGGTGTAGGAGCTTTAACCGGATCACATCAACGTCCCATTCCCAAATCGGGTTCAAGTAAAAGTAAATGGATCCCCTTGAGTGTCATTCTACTCGCCGTTGTAGTCGGCTACATTTTCATGTCTAAAAAGGACGAACCGGTTAAGAATGCACCCGTGACTCCCCCGACAGAACAAAAACAAACGGGAACAAAGCAAGAGACTCCCACCGTGCAGTCTCAAACCACTCCCCCGGTAACCGCTTCCGAGAAAAAAGAAGTGCAGACGGAGAAAGTGCCATCACAACCCGTTGCGGAAAAGAAAGATGCCGATTATGATGCCGGAATGACCGCTTTTGACAATGGGAAAGGACTGGATGCTGTCCGCCTCTTCAAGAAATCCGGTAGCGCAAAATCATACTACATGCTGGGACTGATCTATGAAAACGGTTGTGGTACGGTGGGAAGCAACGGAATGATGGCCCGGAAGAATTTCAAGAAGGCCGCAGACATGGGACATAAGGATGCTAAAGCAAAATTATAAAACAATATACTATTAACCTTTAATTTAAATTTTACTACTATGTTAAAGAGAATTATTACCTGCGTGGTGTTACTTTGTGTAGCGATGATCGTGGTGAAAGCACAAGAAGCAAAGAAACCGAGAATGTACGTTGAACACTTCACGGAAGCAAACGGTGTTAGTGAAAGTGATAGTGACAAAATTCGTCACGCAGTCATGGCTGCCCTCAATAAGACAAAACGTTTTGAATTAGTGGATCAGGACGCAGAGCACTCCATGAAGAAAGAAGGAGAACGTCGTTCGGATGAAAAAGCGATGAGTGACGAAAAAGCACGCACGCAAACCATCACGGCCGCTGCCCATGATTATATTTTAAACGGAAACGTGTTGGCTTGTTCCGTGAAATCCGAACAAAAGGATGGAAAAACGATGTATTCCTGTGTTCTGAATTATTCTATAACCGTGACAGAAGTCGCCTCTTCAACGACCGTCGCAACAGCCACGTTTGACCATTCTCCCTCCGGACTTGGAGGTACGGTAGGTAAATTTTTGGATTTATCAGACTCCAAAGATAAAGCAATCGCCAGTGCGGTCAACATGATCAACAGTGACATCGGAGATTTCCTGATCAAAGAATTTCCATTGGAAAGCACAATCGTACCCATGGATTATGAAGTAAAGAAAGATAAACTCGTGAAATGTTATATCAACTTAGGCTCGGATCACGGGGTGAAAAAAGGAGACTATTTCTCTGTTTTAGCTCCCAGCATGAGAGCCGGTCGCACGACATACAGCGAGATCGGTAAAATGAAAGTGGAAGAAGTGGTAGACGGAACCATGTCTCAGTGCAAGATTGTTCAAGGAGATAAAAAAATATTCACCGCCATGGAGGCTTTCCAAGCTCTTGACGAAGCTGCACAAAACCAACAAGCCCTAAAAGTGAAAGCAACCGTAGCACCATTATTCTCACTGTAATCGTTTATTTATGAAGAAAGTAATAACCATATTTGGCATACTGTTATTCCTCTGTACAACTTCAGCGAAAGCGCAGGAGTACCTTCAGATTGTTTCCTTGGAAACTGACAAAGGTGCAACCGCCGTTTTTACCTCGGCAGGGATCGCTGATAGCAAAAAAGGGGTTGAAACAGACGCTATCAAATCACTTATCTACACCCTGTTCTTTCAGGGAGTAGAAGGTGTTAATGACGGCAAACCTTTGGTCAGCAAGCCTAACGAGGCTTATACCAATACCTTTTTTAATAATCAGGCCCGCTACACACCTTACGTGGTCAGCGTGGAAGAATCCGGCAAATCAACAAAGGTTGGCGGACGTTTCCAAGGTACAATGCGGATCACCTTGCGTCTTCGTCAGTTGATTAATGATGTACGGAAAAATACACATTATGACGCAATGTTGGCAGAAACACCCAAAACTCGCCTTCCCAAACCAACCATTATTGTGGTGCCTTACAAGAAAAAAGGGGAGAGTTTCGAGTCAAAACTGGAAAATGACAGCGATTACCGCATCGCCGTGGGAGCCGTGCAGAAAGGGCTCGAATCTTGTGATATCAAAACCATTGATTTGCAAGGACGGATTGACGCCATGAATCGCCGGAGCCAATATGAAGACAATGCCGGAGCAGCGGAATCGAATGACAAACAACTTTTAATGTCTTCCGGGGCAGACGTTTATGTCACGGTGGATTTAATGAAAGATTACACGGCACAAGGTGCCCGCGTAGCATTAGTCATGAAAGCCTATGAGACCGCAAGCGGAACGATCTGGGCATCGGAGGACGGCTGGACCAATCGTTTCCAGACAACACAAACCGAGGTGTTATGTTCCTATGCCGTGAAAGATAATCTTTCCCCATTCTTGGAGCAAATCATTAAAAATTTCTCCCAGCCTGCCCGTGTTGTTTTGCAAATCTCCATTAGTGGAAACTCGACAGGTTCCTTGCAAGATGCTTGCTGTGCCAACGGGGAGAGAATTGTAGATTTCATTCAGAATTGGTTGGACCGTAACGCGCACGAAGGAGACTATCATATACAAGGTATCATGGATGAATCGGCTATATTTGATTACGTGATGATCCCGAGGGAAGACAAAAACGGCTTCAAAATGACCTCCTCGAAGTTCGCAAAAGACCTGAACGATCAGCTCAAGGCACAAGACGTTTCAGGAACCGTTCGCATTGACGGGAATACGATTTTGTTGATGCTGGACCTGTAACAAGTGATAACAATAAAAAAATAAAACTATGCGAAAGGTTATTTTAGGCCTGTTACTCTCGATATGCTGTGTTTTCCATGCGGAAGCACAAGCGCCCGAATGGGTAACCCAACGCCCGACCTCGTCTGACGCTTACATCGGTATTGGAGTTGCATCGTTATCGGACAACGACTACATAAAGAAAGCAACCCAAAGCGCCTTGTCGGACATCGTTTCACAGATCGCTGTAAAACTTGAAAACAATTCTTTTTTACACCGGGTGGACGTGGATGGCAAGACACGCGAAATGTTGGAAGACAAAATACAAAGCTCAATGGCAGCTTGGCTGGAAGGGCAAGAACTGAAAGGCAGCTACCAGTCAGATCAAAAATATTACGTGTACTACGCTTTGGACAAAAAAGTATATGCCCGCAAGGCCGAAGAACGTCGGCAACAGGCCATAAGAACGGGGATGGATTACCTCCAAAAAGGGCGTAGCGAAGAGAATGCCATGAATCTTTCGCAAGCTGCCCAACTTTACGGTAAAGGACTGGAAGCCGTGGAACCGTGGGCCTTCATGGATTTAACGATAAATGCCGTGAATGTTCCCATTGAACTCTACAATGCCTACGTGAATGTGTTCAACGGTATGACGATCACAACGAATGTCGTGCTGGTAGAAGGTGAGGCTTTTAAAGCAATTGCAGAACCTATTGCCGGATGTCTGTCTAAAAATGGTACTGTCGTTCCGAATGTAAAGCTGAATGCCTCGTTCGTGTCGGGTAATGGTTCCGTGTCTCCCGCCATTCAAACGGACTACACGGGTACTGCGGAATTCTACGTGACAAATATCGCCTCGAAGGAAGAGGTGCAGGAATTACGCATCACCATTGATGACTCGTTCATGAACAGCCTGCCAAAGGCGTATCGCCAGCTATTACAAAATCAAACCTGGCCTTCGGCGAAAGTCACGATTTCATTGAAAAGTTCACCGATTACCGCCTATTTATACATAAATGAAGATAACGATTTGGAAGGTATCGAACGACAGATCGGTAGTCTACTGACCAATAATTATTTCACACTATCGGAAGACCCGGATGCTGCCACGTGTTTCGTGGATTTATCCACCAAACTGGAAATGGGAGAAGTCGTTACCGGGGGAACGTATGACTTGAACACGTGCTATTGCTCGCTGGTTCTCAAGATTTACAATAACAAGACCCAGCAAATGCTTCTGAACTATTCAGTAAACCAAGTTAAAGTATTAATACCCGTAAATAAATCGGCAACAGCATCACTCTCGACGTGTATTCGGGAAATGATGAAACGAGTGAACCGGGAATTGCCGGCCCAGATTAAAAAATTAAAAATCAATTAAAAGGTAATATTATGAAACACTATGTCTTATGGGGATTGATTGTAGCTGCATTCTTTTTATTAAGTAGTTGCGGTTCATCAAAGAAAATCCAAGAAAAAAGTCCGATTTCCACTTATATCATGCCGGGTGCAGACCTGATCAGCGGTAATGGTATCCTTCGGGGATGGGGTTCAGGCAGATCCGATAGCGAAGCCTCTGCCCGAAAAAAAGCCCAAATGGCCGCTTCTGCAGAATTAGCCGCTATTCTAGCTAAAACGGTGGAATCTACTACCGAAGAGTATTCGACGATCCTGTCAGAAGGTATGTCTTCCGAATCCAAGTCTTTACTTACGGATAAAACGAAAATAACCGTGAATCAAACCTTAGCGGGAGCCACGATTGTATTCGACCGCTGGGACAAAGACGAGAAAACCGGACAATTTATTAATTATATCGTTCTGGAACTCAAAGGAGACGATTACTTGAAAAATTTGTATAAGGAGCTTGAAAAGAATGATGCGGCTACCGTAGATCGGGATTTACTGCAACGCCTTTTCTTGAAACACATTGACGAAAATTCGAAAAAGTAAATAATAAATGAGGATGTGTCAAAAGTCATTTTTCAAACTCCCTCCCCCCTTCGGGGTACTCCCTCTATAAACAGAGGGAGAGTTGAAATAC
>NZ_JBCOSQ010000072.1:0-27476 GCF_040920905.1 Butyricimonas sp. RTP31003st1_G1_RTP31003_210430
CGTGAGTAGGTAGAAGAAATAGGGGAATAGGGTAAACGGGGATTCACTCGCAAACAAATGAATGAAACCAGCGATGAGTAAAGCGATAATGTTTAACGATACAAACACTTTCACGATCCCCCATGTTTTCCCGATGATATAATCCGCGTTACTCATCGGGCGTACGTAAATTACTTCGGCTGTATCTAACTTTTTATCTCGCTTTAAAAAGCTCCCTGCCAGGAATATGGCAATGACAGATTGTGCGATATTGAAAAGGTAGATATTGACAAACGGGATGGAGGATGGCATGGCAACCATGACCCATTCGAACCATCCCAGGTTTGACTGTGTACCCATGTGAAAAAATACGATAACTAAAAGGGATAAAATAGCGAATATACGAAATAGCCAGCTTCTCCGTAGGAGCTTGGTTTCGTATCTCGATATTGTGCTGATGTTGTGAATATTCATCGCTGGTTTCTTCTAAGATTTACTTGAACAATTCATTTTCTTTGATTGCTTCAACCTGCATGTTCATCTTGTCTTTCAGCAAGTAGTCCATGTAGTAAACGTAGGCATGTTCGAGGTTCGGTTCGATGGCTTTGTGCGAGTAGCCGTCAATGGCATCGGCCACGACCTGAATCTCCATACCGCCGTCCGTCGGGATGGTTGAAATAATCGGGTATTTATCTTTGATTTCTTCGTATTCCATGTCGGTTACGAAGATCTCCCATACTTTTCCGCGAGCCAGATCGATCATCTCGTCCGGTGAACCTTCAAACTTCAGTTCTCCGCGGTTTAGCAAGGCCAGTTTCTTACAGGTACTTGAAATGTCTCCCACGATATGGGTGGAAAGGATAATGATGGAATCCTTGTCGCTGATGTCTGACAGGATGTTACGGAACCGGATTCTCTCTTCCGGGTCCAGTCCGGTAGTCGGCTCGTCCACGATAATCACTTTCGGGTTTCCGATGATGGCTTGGGCGATCCCGAGTCTTCGTTTCATACCCCCGGATAACCGGTTGGCCCAACGGTCACGGACTTCAAATAAACCAACTTTGCGTAGCATCTCGTCTACCACTTCGGCCCGGTGTTGCTTCCCCTTGATCCCTGCAAGCCCGGCACCGTAATCGAGGAATTCCCAGGTTTTCAGTTTCTCGAAGAAACGGAAGTCCTGTGGCAAGTAGCCCAGCAGGGAGCGAATCGCTTTCCGGTCCTTGGCAATGTCATAATCATCAAAATAGATGGTTCCTGACGTGCAACTCTGCAATAGAGTCATGATTCTCATGAGAGAGGTTTTTCCTGCTCCATTCGGTCCCAACAGGCCGAACATCCCCGGTTCGATTTCCAAATTCAAGTCTTTTAAGGCTTTTTTACCTCCCGGGTAGACTTTATTCAGATTTACAATTTTTATACGCATAACGCTGGTATTTTAGGTTGGTATAAATCTATGCATAATAAGCCGGAATATATGTTAATAAAATGTGAAATATCCTAGTTTGAGTGAGACACTTTTTGCTTAAAAAGGTTTATTATTTTAACAAAATATTAACTTATGACTTCCAATGTTGGTTCTCGAAGGCCATTTTGGTGAATTTTTGTTGACTGCCGGATGCTTTACCCTGTTTCATGTGATTTTCGTTTAAGTTTTCTGTAAAGATATGAAATACAGCGTTATTGATCAATTAATTCAAGTCAACATCGGTAATTTCGGGACAGAAACCTCGATTTTATCGATGAACACGCATCATCAAGAAAATATCTCCCGGATAACCCGGATACTTTTCGTGTTAAAATCCAAGTTCAGATGGAACCCGAGAAAGAGCAGGGCTATGTCGAGTAAAATCTTGCGTCCCTGTTGATTAAGCGGGATGTCTTTCAATTCTTGTAACTGACACGTGCAGAGGGCATGGATCGCTTTGGCGGAATGTGGCCCCGTATGGTAACTTCCCGGTGAACCTGTGGGATAAAAACATCCGTCATTGATGTTGAACACGTGGTCGGGGTGGTATGTGCTATTGTCTATGCTGAACCCGAGTAATTTGCCCAACCGAAACAGGAATAGCAAGTTGAAATTGGCGATGTCCTCCCGTGTGATATTCAAGTATTCCACGGAAGTTTTGATGTACTCGTATAGGCTGGGGTTCGGGTCGGAATCCCGTAGCACGAGGTTTAATATTTCACCCCACAACAGGGCTATATTCATTTTGTACACGTCGAAATAGATGGCAGACGTGTTTACGAGTGGAGAGAATGATTTCAGTTTGTGGAGTCCCCCCCTTTCATTAGGGATAAACTCGATTTCCACGATTTGCATACACTGGGCGGAGGTGTTCGCTTTACGCTTGAACAGGGCTAACGGGGTAATCATTTGCATATAACCTCTTTCTTCCGAATAAACATGTAGAATTTGTTGCTGTTCGGAATGAGGTATGCTTTTTAATATGATGGCCTTCACCGTGTGCATGCTTTTTTATAAGTTGTTTAAAAAACTGCATAATGCCCGGACGGCTTGGCCCCGGTGGCTGATTTCGTTTTTCTCGTGAAGGGGCATTTCGGCAAAACTTTCTTGAAAACCTTCGGGACGGAAAATCGGATCGTAACCGAATCCCTCGTGCCCATGCTTGCTTGTGAGAATTTCCCCATTGACAATACCTTCAAACAAGTATTCCTTTTCCCCGAGAATTAAAGCGATAACAGTTCTGAAACGGGCTTGGCGTTCCGATATATTTTGCATCTCTTGTAAAACTTTTTTCATGTTGGCTTCCGAGTCGTGGGCATTACCGGCGTATCGTGCGGAATAAACACCGGGAGCATTGTTCAAGGCTTTTATTTCTAATCCTGTATCATCCGCGAAACAGTCTAAGCCATATTTCTCGTGAATATACCTGGCTTTTTGAAGAGCATTCCCTTCGAGCGTGTCTTGTTCTTCCGGAATGTTCTCATGGCATTGAATCTCTTTCAAGGAAACGATCTCATGCTGGGAACCTAGCATTTCTTTTATTTCTTCCAGCTTGTGGGCATTATTGGTAGCGAAAACTAATTTCATGGCTTGTAATAATTTGTATGTTGCAAAGGTAGTGAAATTGGGAGTAGAAACTAACGATTATCCCTAGAAATGCCGTGTAAAGTTAAAAAGTCATGATTTATAGATGATTACTACTAGACCACTACCGTATAAAACGCTATTAGAACGCTATTAAAACCCTATTAAAACGCTATATTTAGAATAGCGTTTTATAAGTATTTTAAAAGCATGATAAAAGAGTGATTTCAGCTATTGATCAGGTAGAAATGCAAGATTAATCATGTATTAAAGATTGACGTGGGACTGTCGTGGGTAGGACAATTTATAATCCTTGATATTATAATTTTTCTCGGTCCGTGCGGGAAGAAAATTATATCGTGTATATTTGCATTCGGGTAAAACAGGAACCATTAAATTGATAATATGAAAGGGATTGTTGTGAAATCTACCGGAAGTTGGTATTCCGTGCGAATGGAATCGGGGGAAGTGCTGGACTGTCGGATCAAGGGTAAGTTCCGGATGAAAGGGATTAAGACCACGAATCCTGTTGCGGTAGGGGATGTTGTCGAGGTGGAGGTCAATCCCGATGGCGCGGTGATCAACCGGATTGAAGATCGGAAGAATTACATTATCCGGAAATCAACGAACTTGTCGAAAGAGGCGCATATTATCGCTGCGAATGTTGATCAGGCGGTGTTGGTGGTGACGGTGAATCATCCCGTTACATCGACCGTTTTTATTGATCGTTTCCTAGCATCCGTGGAGGCTTACCGGATTCCGGCCATACTCATGTTTAACAAGATTGATTTGTACGACGATGAGGATTTATTGTTGTTGGGCGCTTTGACCCAGATCTATATGCAAGCAGGCTACGAGTGTCTTCACGTGTCCTCGTTGACCGGGGAGGGGATGGAAGACGTGGTGACGGCCTTGAAGGATAAAGTGACCGTGTTTTCCGGCTTGTCGGGGGTGGGAAAATCCTCGCTGATCAATCGTGTCGAGCCGGGATTAAAACTGAAAGTGGCGGAGATTTCCGATTCCCATGACACGGGAAAACATACCACCACGTTCGCGGAAATGTTCCCGTTGAGTTTTGGCGGGTACATCGTCGATACTCCCGGAATCCGGGCGTTCGGGTTGATTCACATGGAAAAAACAGAGATATCACATTATTTCCCGGAAATATTCAAGCGGGCAAGTGAATGCCGATTCTATAATTGCACGCATATTCACGAACCGGGATGTGCCGTGCTGGAAGCCGTGGAGAAGGGGGAAATCAGCGAGAGTCGCTATTTCAGCTATGTAAGTATGTTCGAGGAAGGAGATGAAAAATATCGGAAATAAAGGGTTTTGAGGGAACGGAATTTTCATCGTGCATTCCAAAAAATCGAAGTTTTTTACAATATATATTATAGGGAAGGTCTGTATTGTGATTGCGGGTTGCAACAGGAAGATCGTGTCCGGAGTATGAATAAGAAGGAGGCGAACACGATTAAGTGGGAGAAAGATACAAGATTTTGTTTCCAAGAAAAAAACGGGTATGAATGTACTGGGTATTATATTTTTTTGTACATTTGTCCCCGTTTTACGTCAAGAGTAGTGGACAGATTGAAAGAATATAAGATAGCCCACAGAGGCTTAGGGGAAGGCGTTCACACTTTCGAGTTTGTCATGGATGGCAGTTTTTTTGATTGTTTTGACGCGACAAAAGGAACGAAAGGAAAAGTAAACGCGAGAGTAAATATCGTGAAATCATCCCTGCTGATGGAGGTTCGGATGACGATCGAAGGGACGGTAGAAGCAATTTGCGATCGCTGTCTGGAGGAAATGGAGTTACCAATTAGCGGAGAATTGAACTTGTACGCGAAGTACGGGGAGAGAGAGGAAGGAAATGATGATGATTTTATTATCTTGGCTCAAGATGATGATTATCTGGATTTGAGTGAACCGCTATATGAGGTGTATATGCTGAATTACCCGCTTCGCGTGGTTCACCCGGAGGGAGAATGTAACGAGGAGATGGAGCATGTACTGGAAGAGTTGACAATGGAAGAAGAGAATGATAAGATTGATCCCCGCTGGGATGAATTGAGGAAATTAATTAATAATAACTAAATAAAACTAGAGAGAAATGGCACATCCTAAACACCGAATCTCTAAACAGAGAAGGAATAAAAGAAGAACTCACGATAAGGCAACGGTTCCTGCAATAGCAAAGTGTTCAAATTGTGGTGCTGCAGTTCAGTATCATACTGTATGCCCGGAATGTGGGTATTACAGGGGTAAATTGGCTATTGAGAAAGCAGTTGTTGCATAATTTTGATGCAATGATAAAGATTGCCTTAGATAATACAGCCCCCTGTACTAGGGGGCTATGATTGTATATAGGTGTCTGATTCTATTATTCAATTTGAAAATTTTTATTTTATGGAAAGGCCAAGAGCGGTAATCACAGGGGTAGGAGCGTATTATCCCGACTATATTCTAACTAACGAGGAGTTGAGCCGGATGGTAGATACCACAGACGAATGGATCATGACTCGAATCGGTATAAAAGAGAGACGTATTTTGCGGGATGCCGGTAAAGGCAGTGCTTACCTCGGGGCCAGAGCGGTGGAGGACTTGTTTCGTAAAACAGGTTTGAAACCGGAAGAAGTTGATTTATTGATTTGCTGTACGGTTACGGCCGACATGCATTTCCCTGCTAACGGGAACGTGATTTCCGATATGGTGGGAATAAAGAATGCTTTTAGTTTTGATCTTAATGCCGGATGTTCCGGTTTCCTATATGGCTTGATCACGGCGACGCAGTACGTGGAGAGCGGGCGTTATAAAAAAGTGATTGTCGTGGGAGCTGAAAAGATGTCCGCGATTACGGATTACACGGATCGGGCAACTTGTCCTATTTTCGGAGATGCGGCTGCCGCCGTGTTGCTGGAGCCGACAACTGAAGATTTGGGGGTAATTGACCACATATTGCGTTCGGATGGAATGGGACGTGTTCACCTACATATGAAAGCAGGTGGTTCTTTGAAACCGCCAACCATTGATACGGTTTTAGCCCGGGAACATTATATTTACCAGGAAGGACAGCCCGTGTTTAAACATGCTGTATCGAACATGGCAGACGTGTCGGTGGAAGTGATGGAACGCAATAACTTGTCCTCGGAGGACGTGGCTTGGCTGGTACCTCATCAGGCAAACCTGCGTATTATCAAGGCTACCGGGGAACGAATGGGGTTACCCAAAGAGAAGGTCATGGTTAATATCCAAAAATACGGTAACACGACCTCGGCAACAATCCCGTTGTGTCTGTATGAATGGGAGGACCAACTGAAGAAGGGGGATAATTTGATCCTTGCTGCTTTTGGTGCCGGATTTACATGGGGTGCCATTTATTTGAAATGGGGATATACTCATAAGGGTTAGATTGTATCGATAATACGATATACGAGGCTGTTCGGGAAATAACCGAACAGCTTTTTTGATTTCAGAAGATGGGTGTAAGATATTTTAGCTGATTATTAGAAAATAATTGTTTTTTTCATTAAGAAATAAATTATTTTATATATTTGCGTCGATTTTGGTGAGTCCCATGCTATCTGTATGGGATGTAAGGGAATCCGGTGAGAGTCCGGAACAATACCCGTTGCTGTAATCTCTTTCCCGTTACACGGGAAATGCTTAGTCACCTCATGCCACTGGTTCGTCCGGGAAGGCGACATAAGCGGAGAAAGTCAGAAAACCTGCCTGAATTAGATGTTTTTATTGTTCTCGGGAATAAGGATGATAAAAAGGAAAAAATAATAGCTATTGTTTTTATTAACAGTAACATTTATGAAGCCACGGATGTGCGTGATGTGTGCTGTCGTGTGGCGTTTATAATGTTTATGAAAAAATAATAAACATGAAAAGTATCTTATTGCTAGTATGTGGCGTACTTGTATTGAATTTCGCACCAATGTCAAGACTTATGGCGATTCAACCGGAGGTGATGGCTGATACGGTGAAAACGGTAAAATTAACCGGAAAAGTCGTGGATGTTGAAACAGGGGATGCAATACCTTTATCAACTCTCATGGTGAAAGAGTTAGGTTGGGGGAGTGTTTGCGATACGGAAGGAAAATTTAAAATTGACGTGCCTGCCAATCGTAAAGCAACTTTGACGGTTCGTTCTGTCGGGTATGAGACTCGTGAAGTTGATGTGGCTCCTGGAACAATCTCTGGACTTGTTATTAAGCTGAAGAAGAGTTTGTTGGATTTGGACGAGGTGGTTATTACAGGTACGAGAACGGAAAAGGTGATTTCCGAGGCTCCCGTGATGACTCGTGTCGTTTCTGCCGAGGAGTTACAACGAAATGATTACGAGAGTATGATGGATGTTCTGGAGTACAATATTCCGGGGCTTCGTTTTAACGTGGACCCTCGCGGTAATAATATCCAGATTCAGGGATTGGAAAATAGTTACATCCTTATCTTGGTTGATGGGGAGAGGTTATCTCAGACTCCCGGGGGACCTATCGATTTCGATCGGCTGAGTACGTCCAATATTAAACGGATCGAGATTTTGAAAGGTGCGGCTTCTGCTCTTTACGGGTCAAGTGCCATGGGTATGGTTGTGAATATTATCACGGATTCTCCGAAACGCTCTTTGGAAGGCTGGGCAAAAGCTCGTTATTCTAAGTTTAATGATCTGCAGTTGGATGCGGGGATCGGGTTGGCTCACAAGGGATTTTTCTCCCAGACTCTTTTTCGTCGTAATTCCACGGATGGGTATGATCTTACGCCCGAAACACCCCAGTCTTACACGATGAATCCTTCACATGATATGAATATAGAGGAGAAGGTAGGATGGAATAATGAACGGACGAAAGTGGTGGCTTCAGCTTCTTTCTATTGGAATGAAGTAGAGAATCCTCCCAAGGGAGAATCTCCAACGCATTATCGCAGTTTAAACAAAACATTCCGGGCATCATTGGAGCATGCCTTCGGGGAAAAGAATAAGTTGTATGCGGTGTATTACGGAGATTTTTATACTCGTAAGACCGTGTATGATTTGATTGATCTTGCAGATAGTACGAATGCGACTTCTCACGAGCAGACAGCCCGTTTGACAGATATTTATAGTCCCTTGAAGAACGTGGAGATTGTTGGAGGAATTGAATGGAATTGGACTCGGAATTATAATAAGATGCAATACGGTAAGGAACAAACCGTGAGAAAAGTGAACGATGCGAATGTTTTCGTGCAGGTGGATTGGCAGATATTGCCGGAGCTGGATTTGGTAGGAGGTTTCCGTTACACACACCATTCTGTTTTTGGTGACGCGTATACCCCGAAAGTAAATTTGATGTATGCCCCGGGCAGTTTTAAATTCCGTGCCGGGTATAGTCGGGGATTTAAGGCTCCCGGCTTGACGGAGTTGTATTCTGATTTTGACATGGGAAGTGTGTCGCATAATGTTGGAAATCCAGATTTGAAACCGGAATATTCCAATTATTTATCGGTTTCGGCGGAATATACTTACAATGGACGGTTGAATGCAAGCGTGGAAGGGTACCAGAACACGATAAAAGATAAAATTAATTCTTTTGTTATTGACGTGGAAGATCCGGAACCGGGACAATTGGGAGCAGAAATGCATTATGCAAATGTGGAGGCCGTGCGTATACGCGGGGCAGAAGGAACATTAACTTATTACCCGATTAAGCAATTGTTGCTGAGGGGAACTTATGCTTATACTGATGCGAGAGATCGGGAGACGGATTTGCAATTGTCCGGAAATTCAAAACACGCCTTGAATTTTACCACGACATTACGCGGTAAATTATTGAAACGGGATGGTTCTGTTTCTCTCTCCGGACGGTGGACTTCTAAGAAATTGTCACAGAGTAAATCCACTGAAACGGACGATAGCGGTCAAGAAATAGAGGTGATTCGTGAAAATACAAAACCGGCTTATAGTCTTTGGAAATTGGTGGCCCAATATACGCCTTGGCAAAAGAAGTTTATGAGGTTGACGTTAACAGGCGGAATTCAGAATTTATTTGATTATACGGACACGGAACATTACACGACGTATGATGCCGGACGTCGATTCTTCGGTTCCGTGATATTCCGTTTCTGACAACATGAGAATCTTTAACTTAATATTGATATAGAATGAAAAAGTTTAATTTAAAATCATGCCTCATGCTATTGGCTTGTCTGGCATTTTCGTTTAACTTTATGGCTTGTACAGATGATGATGGTGACGGTGATGGTCCGGAGGTAGATGATTCTATCCGTACTCGTACTTTTGAATCGGCAGATTATAATAGCGGTTGGAAATATTTTTCTTTTAAAAAAGGAGATTTTGTTGAATTGACAACAGAGCAGGCCACAACAAGTTTGGAGTGGGATGTTGCTTTCAATCGTTATTACGTGAAAACCAATAGTGGGACTTCTGGAAAAGGAAAGGGTGGAGTGCTTGATTCTGGAGCGACAACTTTTGCTGCTGTTACTGGAAATGTGAATTCCGAGTTTGTGGTAGATGATTCTCTGAATATCATGACTACGATGGGAAATTTCACGAAAGATTCTTATAATCCGGGGATAGAATGTGAAGGTTCTAATAGTTGGGCTTGGTATAAATATATGGAATCTACTTGGTATTATAATCACAATGTTTTTGTTTTCCGTTCTGCTGACGGAAAGAATTGTGCAAAAGTGATTTTCGATACTTATAAAGATAAATTAGGAAATTCTGGCCACATTACATTCCGTTATATATATGATGGAGAGGCTGATGCAGACATAGAGCAGGGTGGTGATGAGCCGGAAGAACCGGAAACACCTGTTACGAATAACATCGTTTATCTAGCTTCTTCAAATGCAACAGATCCATGGAAATATTTTTCCTTTGCTAAAGGGGATTTTGTTGAATTGACAGAGGAACAAGCTGCAACCAGCTTGGATTGGGATATTGCATTTCAGCGTTATTATATCCGTACGAATAGCGGAACTTCCGGTAAAGGTCAAGGTGGTGCCTTGGATATGAATAAGACGAGTTTTGATGATGTTCCGAGTGTGCCTAAATCTGGTTATACAATAGATAAGCTGGTTAGCATGATGACCACGATGGGAAGTTTTGAGAATAAAAGTGGAAGTCCTGCTTTCCAATGTAAAGAACAACCAACGTGGGCATGGTTTAATGCTCCTGCAGAAATGAAGTGGTATTATAATAATAACGTTTTTGCTATTCAAACGGCAGATGGTAAACATTGGGCAAAGATTATAATGAAGACCTATAAAGGTACGAATGAAAAGGGAAATATAGAATTTGAATATATCTATCCTGCAAAGTGACAGGAGGTAAATAATAGTGTTTGTCCCCCGGAGTTTAGGCTCCGGGGTAATTTGGTTTATTAAAATCTGATGTTATGGGATTGAAATCTTTTGTTCGTACACGTAAAAAGATATTGTTAAAGGTGGGGATAGTGATTATCCTACTTTGCTGTATCTGGGGACTTTATTCCCGTTACCTTGCCCCGACTCGGGTTGCATTAATTAATTTCCCCGCTTATCAGGCATCTAGTATCGCTTTGGCGAATGATAGTCGGATGATACAAGTCGATGCATTGAAACCGGAGGATGCAAGTAAGTTGAAAAATTACGATGTTGTTTTATTTTTTGGTCCCGGATTACGTTTAAACGGAGAACAAGCCGCGGCTATTCAGACTGCAGGGGCGAAAGGAACCGCGGTGTATACTTTAATATTTTCTTCTGGGGTAATTACAAATCATAATGTGGATAGTCTTCAGCAGGAACGCATTGGAGATTATTACGGAAATGGTAATAAGACGAATTACCGTAATCTGCTTTATTTCTGCCGTGCAGAACTCGACAAGCATAAGCTTTTTACAACGATGCCGGCTGATCCGCAACATTTGCCTTCTAATTTTTATTGGCATTTGGGAGATGATAACTATTTTACGGATTTGGACGGGTACAACAGCTATTATCGTAAAAATGGTTTTTATAAGGAGGGGGCTCCTTCCATAGCTATTGTTTCCGGCATGACTTCTCCTTTAAGTGGTAACCGGGCGAATGTGGATACTCTGGTTGTTAGTTTGGAACGTGCAGGTTTTAACGTGTATCCCGTTTACGCGGCAGGAAAACGTTTACAGATGTTGCAGGAGGTTTCTCCCGATGCTGTGATTTATCTGCCGATGGGGCGTTTGGGAAGTGATAAAAGCGTGGAGTGGTTACGGGAACGTAATATCCCGTTGTTTTGTCCGTTAACTCTTTTGCAGGAACGGGATGAATGGGAAAAGGACCCGAGGGGATTGGCCGGAGGGTACCTGTCGGCTAGTGTGGTATTGCCGGAAATTGACGGGGGTACTCGTTCACAAGTGCTTTCCGTGCAGGATGCTGATAAGAACGGGTATTATCAATTTGTTCCCGTGGCGGACCGGGTAAAGAATCTGGTTGACGGTATTTATAATCAAATACAACTTCAACGTAAAGAGAATAAAGATAAACGGTTGGCAATTGTCTACTTGAAAGGAGCCGGACAAAGTGCATTGACCGCTGCCGGACTTGAAGTCGCTCCATCGCTTTATGCTTTTTTGAAACGATTGAAAGCGGAAGGTTATACCGTGGAGAATATTCCGGCAACGGAAAAAGAATTTGAGGCTTTGCTCCAACGTGAAGGAAGTATTTTTGGGAGTTATGCCAAAGGGAAAATGGCGGAATTCATGGCAACCGCCCATCCGGAATGGATTAATAAAGCCGATTATGAGAGATGGGCCAAAGAAGTTCTTACCCCGGAGAAATATGCAGAAGTCGTGAAACAATATGGAGAGGCGCCTGGAGAATACATGAGTGGGGCAAAAAATGGCGAACCGGCTTTGGCATTTTCTTGTTTGCGTTTTGGAAATATAGTGTTAATGCCCCAACCTGTTGCGGCTGCCGGAGATAATGAGTTCCAGATTTTACACGGGGTTGATGTGGCTCCTCCCCATGCTTATATTGCACCCTATTTGTGGATACAGAAGGGTTTTCTGGCGGATGCTTTAATTCATTTTGGCACGCATGGCAGTTTGGAATTTACTCCCGGAAAACAAGTGGCTTTGTCATCAGGGGATTGGCCGGACCGATTAATAGGGACTGTTCCTCATTTTTATTATTACACGATCGCTAACGTGGGAGAAGGTATCGTCGCTAAGCGTCGGACGTATGCATCATTGGTGTCATATTTGACTCCACCTTTTATGGAGAGCCGGACTCGGGGACAGTATGAAGAATTGTTCCGGCTGATTGCAGACTATGATCGTGCAGGAGAGACAGAACAACCGACTTGGGCAAAACGGATTAAAAGTAAGGTGTTAAGTCTTGGTCTGCATCATGATTTACAGATGGATAGTGTGGCTACAAAGCCTTGTACAGAGGAAGAGATCCGGAAAGTAGAGAGTTTTGCAGAAGAGATTGCCAATGAAAAAATGACAGGGCGGTTGTATACTTTAGGGCAGCCTTTTACTGGAGAAGATATTCGCTCTACGGTTATTGCCATGTGTGCAGAGCCGTTAGCTTACAGTTTTGCTCGTCTTGACAAGCAAAAAGGACGGATTACTGCCGAGCAATTTTCTGATAATGTATACGTGAATCGCCATTACGTGGCTAACGCTCGGAAGCAGGTTGAAGAGTTGTTGCGTTCGGGGAAAGAATTGACATTGGAACAATTGGGCGTGAGTCAGGCAGACGTGATGCGAGCCCGTGCGACAGAAATGGCTCTTAACCCGAAACAATTGTCGATGAGTGAAATGATGGCGATGGCTTCTGATGCGGGTAATAATATATCGGAAGGGGTGAAAAAAAGTGATGGTGGGATGAAAATGCCTGTCGGGATGCCCAAGGTCGGTAAGATGCCCGATTGGGTGAAAAAACGTATCGAGGCTCGTAAAAAGGCGGAACAAGAGGGAAAGAAACCTGTGTTACCGGAAGTACCGCAAGAAGATAAAGAATTTGCCAAAGCGGTGAATGAGATTCAACAGGTTGCAGGGCACGTGCAGGATTATGCCCGGTGTTTACGTGAGTCTCCCGAACAGGAAATGCAGTCTTTGCTGAACGCATTGAATGGTGGTTTTGTGGCTCCTTCTCCGGGAGGGGATGCCGTGCGTAACCCGAACACGTTACCCACCGGACGCAATTTGTTTGCTATTAATGCGGAGTCCACTCCGGGCGTGAGGGCTTGGGACGAGGGTAAAGCTTTGGCCCAGACAACCATTGACCAGTATCGTAAAAAGCATGGGACCTATCCCCGTAAGGTAAGTTACACTTTCTGGGCCGGGGAGTTTATAGAAACGGAGGGGGCAACTTTGGCTCAGGCAATGTATATGTTAGGGGTCGCTCCCGTACGTGACGGGATGAACCGGGTGACAGATTTGCGGTTAATACCATCAGCCGAGTTGGGACGTCCGAGAATTGATATTGTCGTGCAGACATCCGGACAGTTGCGGGATGTTGCCGCATCACGGTTGGAGTTGCTCACGAAAGCGGTAGCGCTGGCGGCACAGGCTAAAAATGATACGTGTGGGAATTATGTTGTTGCCGGTACAATGGAGGCAGAGAAGTTGCTGGTGGATAAGGGTTTTTCTCCTAAAGAGGCTCGGGAGTTGTCCATGGTGAGAGTATTCGGTGGTGCCGGGTATGGTACAGGAATTACGGGATTAGTAGAAAAGGGAGATGCCTGGGAACGGGAGTCGGAGATCGCTGATCGGTATTTGAGCAATATGGGAATGATGTATGGCGACAGTAAGGCGTGGGGAAAATATAGCCGGGATGCTTTTGAGGTAGCTCTTCACGATGCAGATGTTGTCATTCAACCCCGTCAAAGTAATACGTGGGGGGCTTTAAGCCTAGACCATGTGTATGAATTTATGGGAGGATTGAATTTAGCCGTACGAGAAGTGACCGGTAAAGAACCGGAGACTTATCTGAGTGATTATAGGAATCGTAATCATGTGAGAATACAGGAATTAAAAGAAGCTATCGGTGTGGAGGGACGTACAACAATTTTTAATCCTGCTTTTATTCGGGAAAAAATGAAAGGAGGGGCATCGTCTGCTTCTATTTTTGCTGAAACCATTCGGAATAGTTACGGTTGGAATGTTATGAAACCGTCAGTTATAGGGAAGGATTTTTGGGATCGGGTGTATGACGTGTATGTGAAAGACAATTTGAAGTTGGGTATTCATGAATTTTTCAAACAGGAGAGTCCCGCGGCCTTAGAGGAGATTACGGCGGTGATGCTTGAAACAGCACGTAAAGGCTACTGGCCGGCAACGAAAGAGCAGTTGGCCGATGTTGCAAACTTACATACCCGTTTATTAGAAGATTATCGCCCGGCTTGTACCGGATTTGTTTGTGATAACCGGAAGTTACAGGATTTTGTTGCCTTGCATACAGATAAAAATCGTGTTGAGGCTTATCGTAAAAATATAGATGGTGTTCGGGAAGTACAAGTGGAACATGCTCAGAATGGGGTGGTATTGAAGAAGGAGGAATTGAATCGAGCAAGTCAGGTACAGCAAGATTCTGGAGAAGGTAGGAAGACCCTCTTTATTGCGTTGTTATTGGTGGGAGTCATATTGATTATAGTGATGGTGTTTCTGAAACGGAAAAAATAAATTTGATTATTTGCGTTTACTATTTAAATGAAAGGACTGCTCGGATCAATGGGCAGTCCTTTTTGTTTTTACGTCATTAATCCTTAATCGGGATTTCCAATTTTAAATTACTTGTTGTATATTTGGTCGATTATTATGGATGCTAAATGAGAAAAAGTGCGAGTCAGGACTGTACCGAAATGAGGCAGACAGTTGTCTTGAAAGATTCCGAGATCGAGGGAGATATTATCCTGCCCGGGAACTTGTGTTTATTTGGCAAAATTTCAGGTAATGTTACTGCAAAAGGTAAGGTGGAGGTGAAGTCGGGGGCTGTAGTAACAGGAAATATTTCTTGTCGGGAATTGGAGATAGAGGGATTGGTGGGGGGAAACGTGGAGACCTGTTTTTTAATTATTGGAGAAAATGCCGTTTTGGAAGGGGATGTGCAGGCAGGAAAACTGCTCGTGAGAGCCGTGAAGTATGATATAAAACGGTTACGTTTGGTAAGAAAATAAAGTAAACGATAAATCATGGGAAAAGAAGTACAACAGCAAATAGCGTTAAATTTACTCAGTGAAGGAACTCAGATTACCGGGGATCTTCACGCTTCAAATGACATTCGTATTGACGGAGAGCTTAAAGGAAAGATTTTCACGAAGGGACGTCTGGTTATCGGGCAGATGGCCAAGGTGGAGGGAGAGGTTAATTCTCCGAATGTTGATATTTTAGGAACCATGGAAGGGAATATCGTGTCGACGGGGACTGTTTCCTTGAGGGCAAAGTCGGTATTCACGGGAACGATCAAAGCTGCTTATATCGCGATCGAGTCCGGAGCGGTTTTTAATGGCGAGTGCCATATCCAACGAGAAGTTCAACAAAAATAATTAAAGACGTGGTGTGTCGTGTATTGGTAGTGATCTCATTGCTACTGAGTCTGGTTTCTTGTGAAAAGGAACAGGATAAGGTAGAAGATGGTGTTTCTTTGGAACTGGCCAAAGAACGTAAAGCGAATATAGGCGGCGTGACCTATAAATTGTATTTTTCCATTCCGGCGGACAGGAGTGAGGCGATTATGGCTGAATCGACGATCTTTTTTGAATTGTTTGATCTGGTTCCGGTCATTCTGGATTTTAAAGAGGCAAAAGAGAATATTCTTGCCGTTACGTCTTCGGATGGGAGAAAAGTTCCGTACACGTTTAAAAATGAACATATTATTATTCAACCAGAACACTTGAAAAAGGGACGGAACGAGCTGGTCATCCAATTTAAAGCGGGAGAGTCCTCTTTGAATCGAAGCGATGACATGCTATACACGTTGCTGGTTCCGGATCGATGTCGTACGTTGATGCCTTGTTTCGACCAACCGGATATAAAGGCGAGATTTAAATTGACGTTGAAAATACCATCCCGGTGGAGGGCGGTCGCTAACGGGGAACCCGTTCGTACGGAGTATTTTAATGATTATAAGTTATACGAATTCGAGGAAACAAAACCGTTGAGTACTTATCTGTTTGCTTTTACCGTGGGAAGGTTTTCGTACGTGGAACGTTACGTGGGAGGGCGCTGGATCGGTATTTACCATCGGGAAACGGATACTTCGAAGATCAATGCCAGTATTCCGGTCATTGCCAGAGAGGTAAGTCATGCATTGGATTGGATGGAAAACTACACGGGGATACGTTACCCGTTTGATGTATATAATGTCGTGGCGATTCCTGATTTTCAGTACGGCGGGATGGAGCATCCGGGCGCCGTGTATTACCGGGCGTCAACGATGTTTTTGGACCGGAACGCTGATTTGTCGGCATGGATGAAACGCAGTGATGTTATCGCTCACGAAACGGCCCACATGTGGTTTGGTGATTACGTCACGATGAGGTGGTTTAATGACGTGTGGTTGAAAGAGGTGTTTGCCGGTTTCATGTCGGACAAGATTATGACCCAGTTATACCCGGACGTGAATCATCGGTTGAATTTTTTCTTGAATCATTACGAGCCGGCATTACGGACGGACCGGACGAAGGGGACGCACCCGATTTTGCAGGAGCTGGATAATCTGAAGGATGCGGGGACTTTGTACGGGGATATTATTTACCACAAGGCCCCGATCGTGATGCGTATGTTGGAACGGGAGATTTCCGAACGGCGGTTACAGATCGGGTTGCAAAGGTATCTTCGCAGATGGTCTTATTCTAATGCGGATTGGGACGAGTTGATCAAACTGCTGGAAAGTACAACGGGACAGGATTTGCAGGCTTGGAACGAGATATGGATAAAAGAAAGTGGGGCTCCCGTGATCGAGTTCCAGAAAAACGGAATCGTGATGACGGATGAGAGCGGGAAGAATCGGGTTTGGCCTCAGGCTGTATCTGTTTTTTGGGATTACATGGGGTTGAAGAGAACATTGATCCCGTTACGTGATTCGCTGACTCCTTTCAGGTATGGGGCTGCTGTCGTGTTACCGGATGGGGACGTCATGGGATACGGTTGTTTCTTACCCACGGATTTTTCTATTCGATTTCTTGATGATGAGCTAGGAAATCTGAATGACCCGCTTTACAGGGCAGTTGCCTGGCAAGCTCTCTACGAAGGGGTTTTGCATAAAAAAGTGAAAGGGGAGTTTTTCCTGAAGTTATGTATCAAGCATTTACCACAAGAGAAGAATAACTTGGTTGTGAACCGGACGTTAAGTTTCTTGAAAATTATTTATTCAACCTATCTGGATGAGGGAAGTCGGCAGTTAATACAGGACGATTTAGAACGTTTTTGTATTAATATGGTAAATAATAAGGCTGAAGGGAAGAATAAAAAATCGTATTTTAATACGTTATTGTCAATTTGTTCTTCACCGAAGAGTTGTTCCTATTTGTCAAGCGTGTTAAAGGGTGAACAGGATTTACCGGAAGACGTAACGATCAATGAACAAGATAAGATTAGTATTGCGTTTAATTTGGTATTGCGAGATACGAGTGTTTATGAAGACACGAAGGCATATATCATGAGAACGGTTAAGAATAAGGACTTGCTGGATCGGTTTGAATATGTATACCCCTCTTTATCTGGTGATAAACAAGTGCGTGATAGCGTGTTTAACGCCTTACTTGTAAGAGAGAACCGGGTGAATGAAGTATGGGTGGAAGAGTGTTTGCGGTGGTTGAATCACCCGCGGAGGAGAATGGAGGCGGAGGGGTATGTTCCGAAATTGCTTGGTGCGTTGCAGGAGATTCAACAGACGGGGGATATTTTCTTCCCGGGTTCTTGGTTAAGTGCCGGATTAGCGGGTCATACGAGTAAGAATGTGTACACGATGGTAAATTCTTTCTTGGAGAAACATGCGAATTATCCGCAGAATTTGAAATTGAAGATATTATCTAATTCAGATCATTTACGGCGTTTACATTCAGAAGAAGAGAATAGAGATAGATTAAAATAACATGGCGATAGAAGAGAATTCATTGATATTGATTCCGGCCCGTTATGCTTCCACCCGTTTTCCTGGGAAACCGCTGGTGGATATTGCCGGAAAACCTATGATTCAACACGTGTATGAGAAGGCTGCGGTTGTTTCTGATCACGTATACGTGGCGACGGATGACAAGCGTATATATGATGCCGTGCTTGCTTTTGGTGGGTGTGCGGTAATGACTTCCGATGCGCATCGGAGTGGAACGGATCGGTGTTACGAGGCGTACACGAAAGTAAAAGAGATGTTGCAGTGCAATTTTGACGTGGTGGTGAACGTGCAGGGAGACGAGCCTTTTATTATCCCGGAGCAGATCGAATCGTTGATTGCGTGCTTTGAAGATCCTGCCGTGCAGATTGCCACGTTGGCCAAGCCTTTCGAGAAAAATGATGAGATTTTTGACCCGAATAAAGTGAAGGTAGTGTTTTCCGCCAATCATACTGCTCTTTATTTTAGTCGAAATCCGATTCCTTATTGCAGGGGCGTGGAGCGTGCAGATTGGCTGGCTAAAACCCCGTTTTATAAACACGTGGGGATGTACGCTTATCGTCCGGAAATTCTGAAGGCGGTGACTTCTATCCCGCAGGGTGTTCTGGAACAGGCGGAATCTTTGGAACAATTACGATGGTTGGAGAATGGTTACACGATTGCTGTCAGTATCACGAATCATGAATCAATAGGGATTGATACCCCGGAAGACTTGGAGAAATTGAAGGAGTTAATTCAATAAAAGGAGGGTACGAATGTTTAGGGAGATGCGACGTAAAAAGCAGATGCTGTCATTGGAGGAATGTGTTGCCGTGTTGGATAACGGGACATCAGGGGTATTGGCTGTTGACGGTGATAATGACTATCCTTATGCGGTCCCGCTTAGTTACGTGTATTGTGATTCTAAGATCTTTTTTCATTGTGCCCGAAGTGGGCATAAATTAGATGCTATTGCGAGAAATGAGAAGGTTTCTTTTTGTGTTATCGAGGCAGATCAAGTGATGCCTCAAAAGTACACGACTTATTTTCGGAGTGTTATTGTTTTCGGGAAAGCACGTGTTCTGGAAGATGATATGGAAAAGAGAATGGCTCTTGAGATATTGGCAGCAAAATATACCCCGGATGACGAACGTGGACGTATGCAGGAGATTGATAAATTGTTTGGCCAAGTGAGTATGATTGAATTAACTATCGAACATATGACGGGCAAAGAAGCTATTGAATTGGTTCGGATGAAACCGTAAATTTGGGGGAATGTAGATAAAAAATTAAAAGCTAAAAGGTATTTCACTTTTAGCTTTTAATTTTTAGTTTTTATCTTTTTTAGATTGTCATGATGTCTTTTTCTTTCTTCGCAAAGTATTCATCGGCTTTCTTGCCGTACTCGTCTGTCATTTTTTGAGCGATGGCTTCAGCATCTTTGGACATATCTTCCGGAAGTCCGTCTTTTACCATTTTTTTCACTTGCTCAATGACATCCCGGCGGGCGTTGCGGATACTTACTTTCGCTGTTTCCATCTCGCCTTTACTTTGTTTTACAAGGTCGCGTCTGCGCTCTTCTGTCAGAGGCGGGATATTTATACGAATAATTTCTCCGTTGTTATCCGGGTTCAAGCCGAGATTAGCGTTCATGATTGCTCTTTCAATGGGAGAGATCATACTTTTTTCCCAAGGTTGAACTGCAATTGTTCTCGGATCTGGGGTTGAAATATTGGCTACTTGTGATAACGGGGTAGGACTACCATAATAGTCAACCAGCACGTCTTGTAAGATTTTCGGGTTGGCTCTTCCCGCTCTGATTTTACTAAGTTCTGATTCCAGGTGACTCAGAGCAGCTTCCATTCTCTCTTTTGCTTCGTCGAGATAAAATTGTACTTCCTCGTTCATATAATTTTTATTTGATTTAATATCCCATAATGAATCAAACAAAGGTATAAAAAAAACTTTATTTTTACTCTATCCTACGCCACGTTTCCTTGACTTGAACGTTTTTGTGGGTTCCATCTGCTAATTTTAGTTTTACTTCGCCTGTGAGGACAAGAATCCGGTTGTTTGCATCATATTGGTAATGAGCAGAGGATTCCACGATGTCTTTTATTTTCACAGAAGGGGCGTGTTCCGATAAAAATTGTCCGTGGGCAATCTTGTAGGTCCCGTTGACCCCGTTAGAACAACTGAACGTGAAGTCGTCGAAATATTCTTTTTGTAAGAGTTGTTTCGTTTCAACCCCATTTTCTCTTATTTTTTCCCATTTACCAACAAACGGGTTGGCAATAATAGCCCGAATGAGTTTTCCGGGATTGAAAATACAGTCTTCGACGTATCTTTTGAACTTCTTCTCTCCCAGATAATCCCGGATTTTGATTTCTCGTAGGGTCGTGTTTGCCCTGAAACGAGGGGTGATCCGTACATACTCCGAGGTGAAATCTTCTGTTGGCAGGCTATCTATAAGCCGGATTTGTTCGTCCCATTCTTCTTTATAGAATTGTAGTATTTTGTTTTTATCGCTGACGGGAAGGGACATGGTGGGCATGACGATGCTTAACATGATTTCCGAGGACTGTTGTTGTTCTCGGGCGGAAGTGATGATTCCTTTATAAACGGCCTTATCTGATCCGTAACGTTTTTTCAGATAGAGGCGATACATATCGAAAGAAGCTTGAGGAACCGTGTCAAGTCCGTTTTTTAATTTTTCTTCTTCAGCATTCAATACTTTCAAGTATCTGTCGAAAGTTCTTCTTTCTACGCTAGGGGAGGTACTTTTTAAAGCAAAATAGACAGGGACCGTGTATGAAACACGCACGGGAGAGCCGTTTTGTTTTCCCGGTTCCCACTTCGGCATAGAGGCGATAACTGCTTTCGCCTCGTTGTCTAGTTCGGGAGAAACACCCCGAATAACCTTGACATTGCTGATGGCTCCATCCTTTTCAATAACGAATCTGACATACACTTTCCCTTCGAGTTTTTTCTCCTTGGCAGTTTCCGGGTAGCGTATATTGTTGTATATCCATGTATTTAGATTACCTGGGAATACAGGCATTTCTTGGACGAGGAAATGGATTTGGTTGTCTTCCGTGGAGTCTTGAACAGTTTGTTTATCTTGAATTTGGCTAATTGCCGTATGCGTATTAAAAATAAGAAAAACACTCACCAATCCGATTGGTAATTTGGCGAGGGATTTTAATTTAGCATAGAATGGTTTTAATGTCATGGTGTGTTTCTTAGTGTGATAAATAGTTCTTTTTATCACAGCTAAATATAGAAGGAATTTTTTGTTTTTGCAATGAAAATAAAGATTTAATGAAAGTTTAACGTGCATCGTTAAGAGTTGCTTTTGGGGTAAAAAGGAGGAAAACGACGGATTTTGTAATTGATAGAAGTGATGAAGATATTCATGATAGGACTAATTAGATTGAAAAAACAGTAGGGAAGATAATCTAACGTGGCAACTCCCAAAACTTTAGCTTGGGTGGCTCCACAAGTATTCCAAGGGATTAAAACGGACGTGACTGTGGCAGAATCTTCAAGGGCACGGCTTAGTACTTCCGGCTTTAATCCCCTGTTTTTATAGATATTTTGAGTCATTTTCCCCGGAACCACGATGGAAAGGTATTGATCACAGGAAGTAATGTTGAACAGGATACATGTCGAGATGGTTGTGGATACCAGCGAAGTATCGTTTTTGACAAATGAAAGTAAGGCTTCGCTAATCCTTTTTAAAAAGCCGCCAGCTTCCATTACCCCGCTGAATATCATGGCCATGATGATAAGCCAAACCGTGTTTAGCATCCCTTCCATACCCCGGGTCGATAGTAATGCATCAATGTTGGGTGAGCCTGTTGAAAGTTCCATTTTCCCGAATATTGTTTGCACGACAAGCTGGTAGGTATTAGAAAAATGTTCTTCCTGTATGAGTTTATTTAGCAATTGGCCTTGAAAGATCAAGGCAAAGAGTATGCCGAGCCCGATGCCAGCGAGCATGGCAGGGACTGGTGGAACTTTCTTGATAATAATGAAAGCCAATAAAACGGGAACGAGGAATAGCCACGGGGAAACATGGAACGTGTTCCCGATCCCTGAAAGAATGGAATCGGTATCCGTGATGTTTCCGGTGTTGTGGTACCAGAGTCCGATGATCCCGAATATAATTAAGGTAATTATGTACGTGGGTGTCGTGGTGTATAGTAGGTAACGAATATGTGTGAATATGTCTGTTCCTGCAATGGCGGAGGCTAAATTTGTGGTGTCCGAGAGGGGTGACATCTTGTCCCCGAAATAAGCACCGGAAATGACGGCTCCAGCAACGATGCTGGGATTCATGTTGAAGGCATTACCGATTCCGATAATAGCAACGCCCACGGTGGCAATGGTTGACCAGGAGCTACCCGTGGCAACGGAAACGATACTACATATAATAACGGAGGCGATCAGAAAGAAAGAGGGTGACATGAGTTTAATTCCATAATAAATCATGGTTGGGATCACTCCACTGAGCATCCATGTACCACTTAATGCCCCGATAAGTAGTAAAATCAGGATGGCAGGCATGGCGGAATTGATCATGCTTAGTATTTTATTTTGTATGGTATTCCATTTCACGTGGTGAAAGCCTGCGATGATGCCACTTATCGTTGACGTGATCATGAGAGCGATTTGATTAGCTCCACCCAAAGGATCATCAAAGTAGATCACGTTTAGGAACAGGAAACCGATCAGAATAAGAATCGGCGTGATGGATAACAACAAGGATGGAGATTTCATGGTATGCTATCATTGATTTTTGTGTAAATATACGGGAGAGAAAGAAAATAGTTTATCGGCTTGAGTGATATTAAAATGAGAGAGTAGCCTTTAAATTTTTAATTTTCAATTAAGGGAGTTACTTTTGTCTGCTTAAAGAAACGATATGAAAAGGAAAGATTTTGAAGTGATGGCTCCGGTTGGTTCTTATGAATCTTTGGAGGCGGCTTTGCAGGCTGGAGCGAATTCTGTTTATTTTGGGGTGGAAGGATTGAATATGCGTTCCCGTTCATCGGCTAATTTCACGTTGGATGATCTGAGGAATATCGTGGAACGTTGTAACGCCCGGGAAGTGAAGACTTATCTCACGGTGAATACGATTATATATAATAACGAGCTGGATAAAATGCATCAAGTGATCGAGTGTGCGAAGGATGCTGGGGTGTCAGCGATTATTGCCTCGGATATTGCAGCAATCTTGTACGCCCGCTCGATAGGGGTGGAAGTGCATATCAGTACGCAATGTAATATTACCAATTATGAGGCGGTGAAGTTCTATGCCCAATTTGCGGATGTAGTGGTGTTGGCTCGTGAGCTGGATATGGATCAAGTGATGATGATTCATCAGCAAATTGTTGAAAATGATTTGCGTGGTCCCAAGGGAGAATTGATCCAGATCGAGATGTTTTCTCATGGGGCATTGTGTATGGCGGTTTCGGGTAAATGTTATTTAAGTCTCCATGAGATGAATGCTTCGGCAAACCGGGGGGCTTGTTATCAAATATGTCGACGTTCTTATACGGTGAAAGATACCGAGAGTGATATAGAATTGGAGGTTGATGGGAAATATATCATGTCTCCTAAAGATTTGTGTACGATTGGTTTTATTAATAAAATGATCGATGCCGGGGTGCGGGTTTTCAAGATTGAAGGGCGTGCCCGTCCGGCAGAATATGTGAAGACGGTTTGCGAGTGTTATGACGAGGCGTTGAATGCTTATCTTGACGGGAGCTACGGGGCGGAGAAGATTGCGAATTGGAAAGAGCGATTGGCTACCGTGTTTAACCGGGGATTTTGGGATGGCTATTATCTGGGCCAGCGTTTGGGCGAGTGGAGCGAGGTGTACGGGTCTAAAGCCACGAAAAAGAAGATTTGTATCGGTAAAGTGACAAACTATTTCGGTAAATTGCAGGTAGGAGAATTTAAACTGGAATCCTATGATTTGAAAGTGGGAGAAGAAGTAATGATCGTCGGCCCGAACACGGGAGTGGTACAAATGATTGTCCCGGAGCTAAGGTTGGAGCTGGAACCTGTCGAGCAAGTGGATAAAGGAGCCGTTTTCTCCATGCCATGTGAAACGAAATTGCGAAGGTCTGATAAATTGTACAAGTTGGTGGATACGACGGAGGAGTTGATGCAATAAAAAAATGCCGATTGTTAAATCGGCATTTCTTTTATTATTTTCTACTGAATTTAGGAAATCTAGGAGGTTTAATATCAAATAGATTATAGCTGATAACCACGGTACCTCTCATGTGTAACATACTATAATCAAAATATTGATTATTGCTTTTGAATATATCTTTGAATCCCCAAGAGAAACGAAGTCCAAGTTCGAAACGGGTTGAAAGTTTTCTTTCATATCCCATTAAGATTCCCAGATCCCAAGAGTCCAAGGAAGAGTCAAAATCCATATCGTCCATATCATCCGGCATGATTGAATCAACTTTGTCTGGACCTCCGGTTCCGATGTATCCTTTCTCCGGATCGATTACAAATGAACTCTTCATTACCCAAGCGAAATAGGGACCTAATAGAAGTCGGTCTTTCCCGTTACGTAGAGTATATTTCGTGTACACGGGGATCTCAAGCATGGTAAAATCCATGTGCATTTCTGCCGATCCTGAGAAGTATTGAACAAGTTCTTTGTCTTGATAGCGTTGATTTTCGACCCTCGCATCAGCATTCATGGTGATCGTTTTATACGTGAGTTCCGTACCTAGAGACCAGCGGGAAGTGATGGGAAAAGATAGTTTAGCACCTAACGATAAATTCAATTTGGGATAAGGGTTGAATGTTTCGGGTATATGTTTGAACGGGAACGGTACGGCTCCACCAATATCCGTACCCAACTGAACCCCTAATGCAAATCGATAATCGACAGAATCTGTTTTCCGTACCTTCTCTTGTCCTTGTACGGAGAATGCTCCACAGATTAGAAATATAAGTGTATATATGATGTAATGTTTCATGTTGCAATGATTTAATAAATCAGTTTGACGTCATCTACTTCCATGGTACTACCCGGAGCTCCTAAGAATATATCCCCGCTTTTGCTGGAACTGAACACGATAACAATGTGTGTAGGAATATCGGTTTGGTTTGTGTATACAACCGGGATATTGTAATGAGCCCAGTTCCGGTATTTCGTTTCTTTTCCATCAAAAAGGATTTCTCCTCTTCCGAGAACTTCAACACCATCTGCAGGTCTTCCATGATATTCGAATGTCCCTTCTCCAGTCCAACGAATAATTTCGACAAAAGCTTGTCCGACATCCACGCCCTCGCGATCTTCGATAGAGTATTTTGAACCACTTTTAACCGCTTGTTTTAATTGTGGACCGGGTTCATATTTGGCATCAAATTCAATAGATTGAATTCTCACCGTGTGAGGGATTCCAAAGTGAGTCATGGATCGAGGGTCATTAAGTGCCCCAACATCGAATTTGAAACACCCAGTATAGATACTTCCTGCTGCGATTAACTTACCGAAAATAAGAGCATTTTGTTCATTTGTCGTCATCTTGGCTGCATAACCTCCATTGTGTTCAACAGGGCGAGTTCCTTGTACGAAGTAATTGTTTGCAGTTGCCCAACCTTTTCCGTATCCCGGTACGGGATCAATAGTTTCTTCATTTAAATTAATATCGTTTCCGAATTTTCCCCATGATTCAAAGTCCGAATTGGGGATTTGTAAAAGGGCTCCGAATTGAATCTTCCATGTCCGACGAGTTTGTCCGTCAGCGGAGACAACCGTGATCTCTTTTATATCCTCAAAACTTTGAAACGTTAATTCTTCTCCTTCCGTGTAATCTTCAAAAGTAGCATCCTCTGATAACCGGATTGTAGGTTTTATTGTAACCGGGAAACCGGGATCTAACACGGAGATATTGACTATTTTGCTCCAGGGATTGATTGTAATAGTCATTTTCTCTGAGCCTTCAAATTTGAATTGTAGAATATCTGCTCCAGTATCCATAGCTTCCAAACTAATAGAATATGGATGAACGAATCCACTTTCTGCTATAAGGAAAAAGTTGATAGTAGATTCTCCTCCATTAAATACAATATCTTGGCCTTTCACGTAATTACCAAGAACTTTATGGGTTGTTGAACTTGTCTCTAAAACAGTTTGGAGTGTTAAAGGAAATAAATTATCTTCCGGAACGACAGGTATAATAATAGACTTGTCATCGCGATAGATTTCTCCTAGTTCGGCTGTCGTCGGGGTGTATGATGTGATTTCAAAACGCTCAATACTAGCATCATCACTCAAGTCTTTTACTTTCTCGCACGAGCTTAGTAATCCCACAGCAAATAAAAGAATCCAATAATATTTTCTCATAAAAATTTATTTTTCGTAATACCTAGCAATTTTCATGCCATCTATATAGATACGGAAATAACGACAAACGGGTTATCCGGCTGTCGTTATTTTATTGGTAGTTAATTTTTTTTCTTATAATAACGAATAATATAAAATACAATACATCCTAATAACGCAAGTAGTAATATGCTGGAACTTATCGCTGATATTTTAGCTCCCATGAAATAGGATTGCGGTTTATACTCGAACGTGATCACGTGTTCTCCGGCAGGAACGATCATGGCCCGTAAAATGTAATCAGCTCGGAATAATTCACTCGGTTGGCCATCCACGTAAACATTCCAGCCTTTCGGGTAATATACTTCACTGAAAACGGCGAGTTGTTCATCGGTGGCGGAAGTTTTGTACTCCAATTTATTCGGAGCGTAAGATGTCAGTTGAATGCTTGCGTTTTCGTCGAAATTGAATCCCTTGTCTTGGATAATAGATTGGAATTCTTTGTTGATAACGGCAGATTCTTTCGGGTCGATTTGTTTCAACGTGATAATTTCATCATCCGGAGTGTCAACTAATTCGTAATCTTTAACAAACCATGCGTTCCCGTATGCGAAACGATTATTGATTGGTGCCGAGTTCGGATCAATGATAATGTATTTCGCATTCAGCATGTTTAGTGCTTTTTGCTGGGGAAGGCTTCCCTCGATGGAAGAAAGTGTCGGTGATTGCTTTAATGCGTTCCCGAGATTCTGTATTTCGGGAATGATAAAGTAATCAATCATATCTTGATAGCGTTGTAATTTTGCGGCACTGTAACCCCCGATTGTTTTGTGGAAATAACTGGTATGGGAATCGTTAAACACGTCTACGGATAAATCCAACACCCGGTAATTAGGATCTTTATCGGTTAAAATAGCATTATCAGCAGGACGTAACTTATATTGGCTATTAAATTCTCGTTGTGTAACGAAATGGTCAGCATTTAAATAACGTTTATCCACGGTCCACATATCTGCAAGAATC
>NZ_JBCOSQ010000073.1:0-26719 GCF_040920905.1 Butyricimonas sp. RTP31003st1_G1_RTP31003_210430
GAATATGGATGGAGAAGGTAGATTTATCGTGTGTACTCCCAATTGACGAGAAATTTCCTCGACCACGTTACGCGTAGAATAAGGAACTTTATCCGTCGGATAGAATACACCCTCAACCTCTTTCTCCACGGCTAAATGAATAAACTCAACCAAATTTTTTACATTAATAAAATCACGACTATTCCGGGCTGAACCGAAAGGCAGCGGAATATGTTTATTTACCAAACGAATCAAACGCAACATATTACCCGGAGCCATTCCACCCCCGTATGCCATTGGCGGACGAATAATTGCGGCCTTAAATTCCCGGTCACTCATTGCCACTAACTCTTTATCTGCTTTAAGCTTAGAACTCCCGTAATAAGTCTGTGGTCTTTCCGGTGTTGTCTCTGAAATTCGACTGGCACTACCGAACACGGCAATCGTACTCATCTGCACGAACTGACGTACCCCTGCCTGTTTTGCTTTTTGAGCTAATAAACAAGCCATCCGATAATTCACATCATCATAAAGCTCTTGGTCTTTCACTTCCGGACGATGTACGATAGCTGCAAAATTTATTACCGCATCAAACCCTGAAAATGCTTCAACAGGCATATCTCGAAATGCTTTCACAACAATCTCTTTCTCGTACCCGGTCGGCCTGCGACTGTAACACGTGATAGAATCCGTTGATACATATTTCTTTATAAATTGCCCGGCAATAAAACTATCTCCTCCAATAATCAATATTCTTTTCATTCCTTGATCCATTTAAAACGGCATAAACCTCCAACTTGCCCACATACATGAGCATCATTATCTATCTCATATTAGCGTGTTTATAAACAGGATACGCTCTCTCCCTCTTATCTTGCTCCCCCTTTTACGTCGTATAGACCTCAGATGTTTTATTCGTTCTCATATAATTAATAATAGTGTTGTGTGTGTTGTTTTTAATCAAGATGCAAAAGTACATCAATGGTTGCGTCACAAAATGATGTTTTTTTGTTTTTAACAAACTCTTAACAAAATTGGAACGCAATTAAATAAAGATTACCTCCTTTTTCTATATGTATAAACTTATATGTATTTTTGTCGAGTTAATCTATATCGAAAAACTATCAATGATACAAGAACATAGTCAACGTATTACAAGAAACACGCTAATACTTTACTTTCGAATGATTTTTACAATGCTCGTAAGTTTATATACATCGCGTGTTGTCTTGAATACATTAGGAGTGGAAGATTTTGGCATTTACAATGTCGTAGGAGGCGTGGTTGCAATGCTCAGTTTCATAAACGGCTCATTAAGTGCAGCTTCATCACGATATATTACTTATGAATTAGCGATAGGAACCCCAGAAAGTCTAAGAAAGACTTTTAGTTGTGTTATGACGATTCACATATTTATTGCCTTACTTATTGCGATCTTAGGAGAAACTGTTGGCTCATGGTTTTTACTTCATGAACTCAAAATTCCTGAAAACAGATTGAATTCTGCCATATGGGTATTCCAATGTTCTATTTTAAGCACAATGCTATCTATAATTAGCGTTCCTTACAACGCTACAATTATAGCTCATGAAAAAATGAATGTATATGCATATATCTCGATCATGGATGTAATGCTCAAATTAGGTATTGTCTATTTATTAGTGATTCTTCCTTTTGACAAACTTAAAATTTACGCATTACTTATACTTGCGATACAAATTTTTGATGTTTTCGTATACCGTTGGTATACATCCACTCGCTTTAAAGCATGCAAATTCAAATTTACCTGGGATCAATCCTTATTTAAAGATATTTTTATTTTCGTAGGCTGGACAATAAACGGTAATTTGGCCGTAATCGGTTACACTCAGGGATTAAATATTTTATTAAATTTATTTTTTGGCCCCGCAATCAACGCTGCAAGGGGAATTGCTGTACAAGTACAAACAGTTATTCAAAATTTTTGTAATAATTTTCAAGTAGCCCTAAACCCTCAATTAACAAAATCGTATGCACAGTCAGATTTTGAGTACATGCATAAACTATTAATTATTAGTTCTAAATTTTCATTTCTCCTACTTCTATTGCTTTCAATGCCAATAATCTTCGAAGCACAAACCATATTAAAATTATGGTTGAATATTGTTCCAGAATACACAGTCATTTTTCTAAGATTAATTTTGTGTTCAAGTATGCTCACGGCTTTAGCCAACCCACTCATCATATCCGTTCATGCCACAGGTAAATTAAAAACATTCCAGTTAGTTGAAGGTAGCATGCTTCTAACAATCGTACCAATATCGTATTTATTACTAAAATTTTGCAATGTTCCCCCAGAAGCTGTTTTTATTGTTCACATTGGCATTGAGATTTGTACACAATTTGCAAGAATGAAAATTGTTCTTCCCATGATTAACATGAAAATTCACGATTACATTAAAAATGTTCTATTTCCTATCACAAAAGTGCTTATCCTATCTCCTATTATTCCATTCATTATATATATTTGTATGCCCAATAATTGGTATTCTTTCATTATGGTGTGTTTCACATCGGCATTTTCAGTATTAATAGTAACATATTATATTGGATGCCAAAAACATGAAAGAATATTTATCAAACAAAAAATATACACGATCATAATGAAACTCAAATTAAAGAAATGATAAAGACCCCACATATATCGATTATTGTACCAGTTTATAATGTAGAACTTTACCTAGCGACTTGTATTAATAGTTTAATAAATCAAACATTCTCCGATATTGAAATTCTTCTCGTTGACGATGGAAGTTTAGATGGATCAGGTAACATTTGTGACAAATACGCTTCAGAAGACTCAAGAATTCGAGTATTTCACACCTCGAATAATGGAGTAACCTTTGCCCGTAAAACTGGTACAGAAAATGCACAGGGAGAATGGATTTGTTTCGTAGACTCAGATGATACGATGCCTTTAGATGCTCTCTCTCAAATGCTACACATGGTCGGTAATTGTGATATGTTAAAGGGAGACCATCGGAAAATTCATAATATAGATGCAAGTTCTTCACAATGTTCCATTCAACAGGATCTGATACAACTTCAATCAACAGATTTCATTTGTGAATGTCTAAAAAATTGGAAACTTCGAGGTCCTTGGGGAAGCTTGTATAAGAGGAAATTATTCGACAATAGTATTTTTGATCTTCCTCGAGATATCGTTCGAGGAGAAGATTATATAATGAATGTCAGATTAGGTAATAAAGCAAAACAAATAGCAGTAACCACATCTATTGTTTATAATTATTTCGACCGTCCAGGGTCTTGCATGAACACGTTCATTCCAACATTACAATATGAAAAACAATTTGAAAAATATTTAGTTGCAACCTTAGACTCCATACTCAACTCAAAAGAAATAAAGGAAGCCCTATTTTATCATCGCTATGCAGTAATAAAAACATTATATTTAACAAATAAAAAATTAGATACTAAAGATACTTACATAACAGAACTAATAAAAAATACCCGACATCTAAATTTAAGTAAAGAAGACAATATAATCCGTCATCTTTATAAGTACCCTCGACTTGCCAAAACCAGTCTAAAAACACTTCGGATATTACACAATTTAAAAGAAATCATAAAACCATCATGATTAAATATTTAAAATATATTCTATACCAACTTACATACAATATATTACCATTAATAATGCAAATCCCATCTTTTGCCATTAGACATGCAATTTTAAGATTATTATTAAAAAAGATCGGGAAAAAAACTTCAATATTTAGAGGTTTTGAATGTATAGCAGGATCACACATCTCCATCGGAGAACATTGTGTTATTAATAAAAATGTATTCATGGATGGTCGGGGCGGTAACTTAACGATTGGTAACAACGTCGATATTGCTAGAGAAGTAAACATTTGGACAATGGAACACGATGTACACGATGATCTACATGGACTTAAATGTGGTGAGGTCACAATAGAAGATCATGTATGGATCGCTTCACGTGTAACAATTCTTCCTGGAGTAACAATCGGACAAGGAGCCGTCATTGCATGTGGTTCTGTCGTTACAAAAGATATTCCCCCACGTGTAATAGCCGGAGGAATTCCAGCAAAAATAATTGGCCAACGCAACAACCAACTGAAATATGAATTATATTATCGACCATTATTTGAATGACAACATATTACTTTTTCTAAAAATAGCCTCATTTCCACCATAGAAGCAGTCATTGAATAATTTTTTAGAAACATTTCACGAGCATATCTCTGACATTCTAATAAGCGTTCTTTATTATGTCCTAAATCATTAAGAATTGTAATCATATCTTGAGCCGATACACTACATCCTCCAACTTGACGGGTGTCAATATCATACCCCTCAAAAGCCTCAGGTGTTCCAACAATAGCTTTCCCATACATCATAGCCTCTGCTGTTTTTGTCTTCATTCCACTACCTAAAAATAAAGGGCAAACTACTATATCCACTTTAGCATACCATTCTTTCAAACTTTGAACATAGCCAATCACTTGTACTCGATCCGAAATCAAATGAGATACAGCCTTTTCCATACCTTTCCCTACAATGAACAATTTCCCATCTACATACGGCATTACTTCTTGTACAAACCACGTGATCCCTTGAATATTTGCAAAAAAATCACTCCCTACAAAAAGATACTTAAGCTCATCTAAACCCTCTTCCTTCTTCGCCTCTCCCGAATCACTAAATGAAGTTGGTAATAAAGCTGTTACATCCTTTTTATATATATCTAATATTTGTTTAGCATCTCTATTATTCAATGCTATTAAATAATCACTATACTTTACTGCTAGTTTTTCTGCTCTATAAACAAAAAAGATGTTTAATAAATTTCCCATACTCTTTACATTATTTTTAAACATCTCCCAAGCATACCTTACCTCAACATTGTGCAAAAAAGTTACAATAGGTAATTGCGGGAACTCATCTTTCACCCGTTTCACAATACATCCATACAACGAATGTGCTATAAATACCAAATCCACTGGATGTTCCCTCAAATGAATAATAATTTCTTCTATATTCAGCCTCGACACCCCCCCATTAACTCCATGAACTCGTTCTTTTAAACGCTGCCAAAAAGGTACTTTATACTGTTCAAACTGAAAAACTTCAACATCACAACAAGTAGCTCTTAATAACTCTAAATTTCGATGATTAATCACACCTCCACCAAAATCTTGATCCATTTTCCCTACGATATAAAAAATTCTCATATCACTACTTTGTTATGTACAAACTCTTTATACGATTATTTATCTTTCTTCGCTCTGTATCATAAAACCATCCCCACTTATTAAAATAATAAATAGCAGCTTTTACATGGATTTTAAATAAACGCAAATTCTTATGGGATCCTTTTCTGAAATGATGATATACAAACGCCTTGGGATAAAACATAGTTTTATACTTTCGCCCTATACGACGACACAAATCAGTATCCTCACCATACATAAAGATTCCTTCATCAAATACCCCAATTTCAGTTATTACATGCCGAGGAATAAAAAGGAAACATCCAGAAAGATAAGGGACTTCCATTATAGAATTATAATCAGTAAAACGCATTTCAAAATCATAATCTAACTTTTTTTTCACCCTATCAATAGGAATAAGGCTACGTGCAATCCAATTAATTGGTGTCGGTAACAATTTACACAAATATTGCAAACTACCATCCGGATAAAGAACTTTAGGCATACAAATACCTACATCTTTATTCTGATCCATAAATTGCACCAACCGTTCTATGGTGCCAGCCTCAAAACTAATATCTGGATTCAATACTAAATGATATCTACCTAATCTTATCTCTTCCCTCATAATAATATTATGAGCGGCTCCAAAACCTATATTAGCATTATTAAAAATGTATTCAAGTCGAGGAATATTTTCACATAATACTCTTAAATCATCTGTTGGAGAGTTATCTACAATATAGAGTTTAACATTCAAAGTTGTATTTAAAAAACTATCAATAGCTTTCTTTAATACGTCTTCTCTTTCCTTATATGTTACAATCGTGGCCGTTACTAATAAATCATTCATAAATATTTCTCATCGTATTAAATCAAACATAAAGCAAATCACATTTTTGATTTTTCTCAAAAACCAATATGCAAGCGACGAATAAAAAATAATATCCTATAAAAATTTATCCCCCTCTTAAAACCTGCTAAAATCAACCTATGCTGCCAAATAAGAAATTTCAAATATTTTGTCCGGTAAAAATCACTATATATTTGTTTTACCAAGCTTTCTTCTCTATCTACTCCCCCTTGGTTGCAACAAGTCAATAAACATCTCAAATTAATAATTGCAATATCATCAAAATAATCACTATAAACATTCCTTGCTTTAAAAAAATCTGATATATACTTTGCGGCCAATAACGCATCCATCGCATGCTTTTTCGTTGGAGTTTTTGTTGCAGCACCCTGACGTTGATAGTAGTGATATCCATAATAACTACTTTTCGCTATTACTCGAGCATAAAATGATAATTGTAGCACACCCAACATATCCTCTGCCATACTCAAACCATCAGGAATGACCATCTTATGACATATTGATTTTTTTATTAACTTCATCCACAAGCACCATGGTTGCTTTCCTATTGCCAAACTATGAATAAACTCCTTTGAAGAAAGAACATCAAAATTAGTTGAAAACATTTCTATGTCCTCGTTATCAGTACTATAATAAGCGTTTCCCACAATAATATCTGCATCTTGCTGTTTTCCAAGCAAATATAACCGTTCTAAACTCTCACTCTCCAACCAATCATCTCCATCTAAAAAAAATATATATTTTCCCTGGGCATTCGCAAGTCCTTCTCTACGACAAGAGGTTACGCCACCATTCTCCTTATTAAGAACAACAACTCTTTCATCTCTTATCGCATATTCTTCTAATATCTCTAATGAATTATCAAGACTTCCATCATTTACAACAATAATTTCCAAATTTTTATAAGTCTGTGATATAACAGAATTTAGACAACGCTGCAAATACGAAGCTATATTATAAACTGGAATAATTACAGATATTTTATCCATTGTGTTATTTATTTTTATAAACCTGCTCAATTCCTGCCAATGTCCCTTTAAAAAAAGAGAAATTTTTCTCCAAACAACTCTTGATAAGGTTCAATAAAAGTAATCCTAATAAAACCCAATTCATTTTCAAAGATGATCCCAATCTATGTTTTCGATATATATGAACGTAATTAACTACATATTGTCTACGATAATTACTTTGATCTTTTTGTATCGTTGATACATGAGCATGAAACCCCTTAAAACCATCAAAAAAGCACGCTTTAAATTTTTTATTAAATTGATGAGAGAAGTCTGTATCTTCAAGATAAGCATAATCCTTAAAATATTCATCATAACAGATATCTGCAAAAACATATCTTCTATACACAGAAAAACCTCCTCTCAAAAAAGATGCAGGATGTTCCTTATATGAATCTAAAGCTAAAATAGGTAACCCACCCAAAGTCAAAGACATTTTTCCAAAATAGGAGGTAAAAAACAACTTTCCAAAAACATATTGCAATCTTCTTGTAAAAGTGGAAGGCAGTACTCTTTCAGACAAAGCCCCTGTAATTGCATCAATTTCAGGACGTTTCATAAAAAAAAGTCTCATTTTTTCTAAAGAGGCAGGAAAAAGATATATATCATCATCTAAAAACATTACCAAATCACATGTAGCTTTAGCAATTCCATAATTTCGTTGTAAAGGCAACCCTGGTAAAGTATGAAAATAACGAATATTAGGTTTCACCTCTCCAAAATCCTCTCGTCCTATTGCTCTAGGTCTATCACTACTATCAACAATTATAATTTCATCTCCTATATTAAACTGGTCTATAAAAAGTTCCAGATTATGAATAAGTATATCTCGACGATTTCTTGTGCAAAGTATCAAACTAACATTCATTTCAACAACTTACAATATTATCACTTACATCTAACTTGCTTGCTACTTTCTCTTGCCTATAAACATAGGACAAAAATAAAATAAAAGATAATAATGGGAAATAGAATATTTCTAAAACATTTCCCAATAAAAATATTGCAACAAATAGTAGTACAAAATTTTTATCTAGAAAATAATAACAATAAAATGCACAAGCGAAAACGATTAACAAACAAACGATCCCCATCTCTAATAAGATTTGGAGATAAGAATTATGCAAATTCATTCCTTCTGTCGTTATTTCACGAGTCTTTCCTGCTCCCAATCCCCAACAATAATCATCATTCAATTCTAAAGCATCGAAAGCCTCCAATTGACTTTCAAATCGTAAGGACAAAGAAACAAGTTTTTCTGCTATATAATCATTAGAAGTATCAACATCACGTAAAGTTGTCAAGACAAATAACATCCCATAATATATAACAAACACTCCAACTAAAACCATTCCACCTAAAACCTTCACATTCCTATTTGGCAATACCCACAATTTTTTTACATGAAAAAGTATAATGACACCAAACATCGTTATTATTAAAGAAAGAGAAAAAGAAAGTAAAACTGCCCCTATCAAAAAATAATTGAAATGCCCAGTTTTTACTTTCAAATAATAAATATAAACAAATAACAGATAAGAAAAAAAATTAGAATCTTCTATTACTCCAGAAAAACGCATGAAACCATGCGTTTCAACGCCTGTTGTCAATGACAATCCCAAGGTATTATATAATACCACATCAATATAAATTAATGCTGCATTAAAAAGAAGGAAACAATGAAGTAATTTCGTTATCCGTAAGTCATTTACTAAAGGTATATAAAGCGTTAACCAGATCAATGTTAATGTTTTAAATATCCTATAAGCTGCCCCTCCATCATGAATAAGCAAATAAAAAGTAGTTAAGACACCAACACTTACTAAATACACATAAAACCCTTTTCGATGCCTCACATCTGATCCTAGAAAAAGACAAAATAATATAGCACAAGCAAAAACGATATATAAATTCATCGCATAGGTTAATGAGAAAAAACCTAGCACAAAAAATATATTATAAAGTCCATTAAAAGAAATCAAGTTTCTCATTTAAACATTCCCCTAACCAAAAGTCCTATTATTCCAAAAAATCCGAATAAAAAAACACTTCCTAAAATAATTAATAATGTTCTAGGTTCGCTTGGATATGAAGGAACAGAAGCTGGTTCTATTATAGCAAACGTAGGCGTTTCTTCTTGAACTTTCATTTTTGCTTTATCCAATTCCTCAATCATCGATGCGTATGGCTTATAAACCAATTCTACGTCTTGTTTCAATCGAAATTGCTCCATCGTTGAAACACTAGAAACACTTTCTCTATGAGAAGCTATATATTTACTTAAATCTTCCTGCTTTTTTTCATAATTAAGCCGAGCGTTATTCAATAGATTCTCATAAAATTTCACATCAACATTAGCTTTATATGTCTTTTTCTCTGCCACCAATGTTTGCATTTTTTTCAGGATTTCATTTGCTACTAACGCAGAAACCATAGGATCTTGCATCCTCACAATCAAATTCATCACACCATTGCGTTTATCCATTTGGACTTTTATGTCCTTATTCATTCTCCCTACAAATGTAGCTTGTTCTGGTGCTAGTTGAAATAAATTTACAGTATCAAGAAAAATAGGCTTTCCATACCTCCATTTTTGTATCGTAGCAGGTAGCTCTATAATATCTCGCCACCAAGGGAACTTATATTCATTCAATATATAATTTCGCAATAAAATTTTACTTTTATCTAGCTTAGAAACTTCTAAACTCCAAAAGTTTAATAGGAACGGTTTACTTTTAACAATATCCGAAATAAAATTACTATTATCAATAGTAGACTGATCTGGAACTATCTTTATCGTTGTAGTATACGCAGTTGGAATACTCCAAGACACAATTAATCCAACAACAACCCCTATACAAATAATTAACAATAACTTTTTCTTATTTGTCCAAACCTGTTCAAACATTATCAAGGGATCTATCCCTTTTAATTTTTGTTCTCTATTCATCAGAATTCAATTAAATATTCTTTTATTTACATTTTTCACGGAATAAACTACTATTAAACAACCATATAGATTAATAGATAAAAACAAATATTTTGTTTGCGAAGTTACAACAATAAGTAGTTTAAAGCAAACAATTAATCACGAAACTATTTATACGATAATTCAATCATCGTCATCACAAGTGACCATGAGGCTCATGCAGATTTTCTAAATCTTCCCACATCCAAAATCGTTATCCCACCGCCACATGACGGGAACATAACATAAGAGAAAGCGACCAGTAAGACCCAAGAAATAGTTAAACCATAGAATTAAGGTATTATTACTCTAGGAACAAGCATAACAAATAAAATTACAGCTGAGAAAATATCATGTAACACAAATTCAACCCAAATGAAGAAGTAATCCTACCCAAATAATCCCTCTCATTCAGAGATTACTCGAAGATCCCTCGTAGCTCAAATATTACGGAATGAATGAGCTTCGAATAAACTTCGAGTAATCTCTGAAAAAGGGGGATTATTTCCTTAGGATTTCCCCAGCTTCTCGACAGGTTCTCATTATAAACCTAGTTCTACGCAGAGGTATACATTTCGCCCCTATAAAAAGTTTCTGACGATATAACTTCTCTTCAAATACTTATTATACTTGATTTCGACACAATCCCAAGAAATTGGAAACGTGCTTTTCAGCATCCCACGTAACAGAGTGCTACATCAAAAACACACTTTTCGTATATTTTACAAGCCAAATAATTACACTTTTCCGAGAAAAATAATAAATCCGAATAATTACAACGCCTTTACGCAATCTAATGAAACATTTGCACAAACACCTATCAAACAAGGAACATGAACCATAATCCGATGGCCACCAGCTACCTCGACCAACTCTCCCTGTACCCCGGTTAATTCACCTTGAATCACACGTACACCAGATCCTACCGGAATTTTCCCATTCACAACTTCAATCATCTCCGCCCGTTCATTCAAAATCCGCAAACTATCCAACTGTTCGTCCGAAATCACAACCGGGCCCTGTTTCTCTTTTAACAACGCAATCACGCCCCCAATTGATAACACGGAAGGTAAATTCATTTCAGAAACACGGACAAAAATACACCCCGTAATCACAGGGACTTCTAACCTTTTCACCAGTCCATCCCTCACAAACTCGCCCCCCCGCACAGGTAAATAATTCTCGATTCCTGCTTGTTCCAAACGCTCCTTCACTCGTTTTTCCGCCCGAGCAGCAGTGAAAACTGCATACCAATTCGTCTTCTCCATTACTCTCTGACTTCTAAATTTTCGGCTACCTGAATTTTATTTAAAACCTCTTCCATATGATGTTCTACACCTTCCTCTTCCATCTGGAAATCAATAGATTCATAGGTTGAATTTTTCGATTTAAACTCAGGTACGATACATTTCATTTGTTTCACCACGGCAAAATTATCTTTTGTCTGCAAAGCTATATCAAGAGCCTTTATCGCATCCGTAACTTCACTATAATTATATTCACGTACTTTGGCAATCTTTATTCGCTCATGCACGGTCGGCAAAGTCGTCTCCTTCACGTTAAGCACCTCCTCGTACAATTTCTCTCCCGGTCTCAAACCGGTAAAAACGATATGAATATCTTTCCCAACTTCATAACCGGAAAGTTTAATCATCTTACGAGCCAGATCGACAATCTTAACGCTCTTACCCATGTCAAAAACAAATATTTCACCGCCATTTCCCAACGCCCCCGCTTGCAAAACGAGCTGACATGCCTCGGGAATAGTCATGAAAAAACGAGTTATTTCCGGGTGAGTAACCGTTATCGGGCCACCCGCCTCTATCTGTTTCTTGAAACGAGGGATCACTGAACCATTCGATCCCAAAACGTTCCCAAAACGAGTAGTAATAAAACGAGTATTTGCGATGCGATTCAATGATTGCGTGTAAATTTCCGCTATACGCTTACTTGCACCCATAACATTCGTCGGGTTCACCGCTTTATCGGTAGAGATCATCACGAAACGCTGGCAATCATACTTCACAGCACAATCGGCAACATTTTTCGTTCCGAAAATATTAGTTTTCACACCTTCAATCGGGTGTTTTTCCATCATGGGAACGTGCTTATAAGCAGCCGCATGATACACGATATTGGGATGATATGTTTTAAAGATTCCTTCCACCCGGCTCGCATCACGTACATCCCCGATCTCAATTTTATAATCCGTGAAACCACACTCTTCCTTCAGTTCCAGCTCAATATCATAAAGCGGAGATTCGGCCTGATCAAACAAAACGATCAAAGAAGGATTAAAATGCGTCAACTGCCGCACGATTTCACTCCCGATAGAACCAGCCGCCCCGGTCACCAAAACCACTTTATTCAATAATTGTTTCCGAAGATTGGTCTCCTCCATGTGAATCACGTCCCTCTCCAACAAATCTTCGATCTTGATATTCCGGATATGCCGCATACTTAACTCCCCGTTAATCCAACTTTCAAAACGAGGTACTTCGAGTACGTTCACATCAGCGGCCAAGCAGATCTCGACAATTTCCCGTTTTTTATCCGGAGAAATCATCTTTTTGGCGATAACCACCTTGTCCACCCGGTTACGTTTCAACAAACCGGGTAAAGACGACATCTTATAGATCTTGACCCCCTCGATAATCTTTCCCGCTTTCCGATCATTCACATCAACAAAAGCAAGAATATTATACGTGGCATCCTCCACGTTATCCATGGCATGTTTCGCCATGATACCGTATTCATCGCTACCACATATAATTACATTCTTTTTAGTACGCTCTGCACCAATATACTGTGCGAAGACTTTCTTCACGATCACCCGACTCATAACCATCAAACTGGTCAGAAGAACGTACTCCGTGAGTAAAACGGAAACCGGTATAAAAAGATAATCATACAACAGGAAAAACACGCCACTACCCAAAAGAAGGGCAATCTCCCCTGCCGTCAACACGTAGTAGATGCGCAAAGCATCCTCCGTTCCCGTGAAACGTACTATTCCGGAATAAGTATGTCCCAACAAGAAACTGATCACCCGGATACCCACAATAACAAGGGCCCCGGTCAAGACAAAATCCAATCTCATCCGGTCAATCTGGAAATTGACCCAAATCAGATAGGCAACGCTAACTGCCATAATAGCAAGAGCCACGTCGATCAAAAATACAATCCATCGAGGAGTGTATGAGAATGAACGCAATGTCCTCATTCTATTCAGACCATTTGTGATAAGTGCAACCATAATTTTTTAATATAAAAATAAAACCTTCACGGGATAAACCTCCTAAAAGGTGGACACCCGCAAAGGTAATAGTAATAATATTAAAAAAAAAATTTTTTAGTAGGCCTTTAAAATATTAACCTCATCTTCAGTTAGGAAACGCCAGTGACCCCTGGGCAGATTTTTCTTCGTGATCCCAGCAAAAAAGACACGGTCCAAACGAAGAATCTGGTACCCCAAATGCTCGAAAATCCTCCGGACGATACGATTTCTACCGGAATGAATTTCAATCCCCACCTGTGTACGATCATCTTCCGCCACTCTCACGTCATCCGCCTGGATAAAGCCATCCTCCAAGTCGATTCCCTTACGAATAGCCTCCAAGTCGCCCGTTTGAACCACCTTGTCCAAGAACACGTGGTATATCTTTTTCTGGTTATACTTCGGGTGTGTCAATTTCTTGGCTAAATCGCCATCATTCGTGAAAAGCAACACTCCCGTGGTCTGACGGTCAAGTCGTCCAATCGGGTACACGCGCTCTTTACAAGCTCCCTCGATCAAGGTCATCACGGTTCTACGTTCCAAAGGATCTTCCACTGTCGTCACGTAATCTTTCGGCTTATTCAACACCAAGTACACTTTACGCTCGGGAGTAATCACTTGATCATCAACCTCCACTCGATCCGTACGTTTTACTTTTACCCCGACTTGTTGCACGACTTCCCCGTTTACTTTCACCCGACCGGCTGCAATCAACACATCAGCATCACGACGTGAACACACCCCGCCTTTAGCGATATAACGGTTCAAGCGTAATTCTGTCTCCTGCCCCTCGTTCTTCTTGCGATATTCAATTTGTTTTTTCTTACTATACACACTTTTGGGAGCGCCATCCCCATCTGCCCGACGGGTAAACACTTTTCTCGCCGGACGATCAGAATAACGATCCCGACGATCATCCCCCTCTCTGCGATCCCGACGATCGCCACGATACCCTTCTCCACGTCCTCCTTCCTCACGGGAACCTCTTTCCCGACGTCCTTCCTCACGTCGATCATTACGATCCCTGTTTTGATAACGATTATCTCTTCTTTCTGCATTTTCATCCCGATCTTGAGGCCGCCTTTCACGACGCTCTCCACGATCGGAAAAACGATTGTTATCCCTGTTACCTCTCTCGTATGATCTTCTATTATCCCGATTCTCGTAACGATTATTCTCCCGATCCCCTCTTTCACGGTTTCGATCTGAATCCCGGTAATAACGATTCCCGTTATCTCGATCTCCCGTACCCTCGTTACGCTCTCTCTCCCGTTCTTTGTTCAAATCACGGATATACCCGTGTCCTTGTTCCCGTCTCGGTCTGTCCGTGTTGAAACGGTTAGGTCTTCTTGTTTCGCTTTCTCCACCTTCACGGTTTTCGAAACGCGGTGTTCTGCTCCGACGATTCTCATCACGATTCTCGATCGGCCTTGTAATTCTAGGTCTTTTAGTCTCCCTATTCATATACTTACGTATAAATTTTTGATTTTAAATTTATGATTCTTGCTTATAGCCCTCATCGGCCTATTCTATTGATTGAAGATATGCACTCATTTTTCATACCTTCTTAATTATTCATTCTCAATTCTACATTTTCAACTTTCAATTATTTCGGTGCCGCCCGGTATACAAATAACGCCACCACAGCAAATAACATATTCGGTATCCATACCGCTAATAACGGACTCATGCCTCCATTGGTTGCAAAAACCGTGGAAAATTGCATAAATAATATGTACGAGAAACTGATTAACAATCCCAATCCCAAATGGAACCCCATTCCTCCCCGAATCTTACGGGAAGCGATACATACCCCGATTAACGTCAATATAAATGTAGCGAAAGCGCCCGAAAACATCTTGTACTTCTCAATCTGGAACTCAACCACGTTACTACTTCCCCGCAATTTTTGCCGAGCGATGTATTCATCCAGTTCCGGTAATGTCAAGCGCTCCTTAATTTTCTTGGGGTCCTCGGAGAATTCCGCCGCACTAAAATTTAATAGCGTGTCAATAGTTTGTCCTGTCGTGTAAGTCTCCTTGATCCCGTCAAATTCCCGTAGCGTCCAGTTGTTAATCCGCCACTTCTCAAGTTCTTTATTCCATGAAATAGATTTTGCCGTCAACTTACTAACCAGCGTATCCTCCCGAAATACCTCGTAGGTAAAATCATTACCCCGGCTGGAATACACGTTAAAACTCGACATATAGATAAAAACACCCGGTGCAATCTGCCGGTGAATATTCTCTTCCTTGTTGCTATACTTTTTCCAAATATATTGCTCGGAGAACTCGATCCGCTTCTTGTTGGCATTCGGAATAATAAAAGCACTCAAAAGAAGTGATAAACAGGCAATCACCCCGGCCGATATCATGTATGGCCGGACCATTCTCCGGAAACTGATACCCGTACTTAAAATAGCAATAATCTCACTATTATAAGCCATCTTTGACGTGAAGAAAATAACAGAAATAAAAGTAAACAAAGAGGAAAACACGTTCGCGAAATAAGGCACGAAATTCAGGTAATAATCAAATATGATCGCCTTCACGGGAGCCTCGTTCTCGATAAATTTCTCCAATCTCTCCGAAAGGTCGAAAACCACGACAATACTCAAGATCAGTACCATCGAAAAGAAAAAGGTACCTAGGAACTTCCGGATAATATATAAGTCTAATTTTTTCATTTTACGCTAGTTGCTTCTCAGCACTATAATCTTCTTGTAACTTTCTTTATCGTACTCTCTTTCCACGTCACGAAATCTCCTTCCAGTATATGTTTACGAGCTTCACGTACTAACCACAAATAAAACGACAAATTATGGATCGAGCAAATTTGTAGCCCTAAAATTTCATCCGCCTTGATTAAATGGCGCAAATACGCTTTCGAGTAATCATCATCTACAAAACTCAACCCGGCCGGATCAATACGACTGCAATCCTTCTCCCACTTCTTGTTCTTTATATTGATCACGCCCTCCGTGGTAAACAGCATACCATTTCTCCCGTTTCGGGTCGGCATCACGCAATCAAACATATCCACACCTAAAGAGATTGCCTCCAAAATATTCTCCGGGGTCCCGACCCCCATCAGGTAACGGGGCTTATCCTGCGGCAAAATCCGGTTTACGACTTGAATCATCTCGTACATGACCTCAGCCTCTTCCCCAACAGCTAATCCCCCGATTGCATATCCCTCTCGATCAAGAGCAACAGCGTGTTCCGCTGCCTTTTCCCGCAAATCCCGGAAAGTACATCCTTGCACGATCGGAAAAAGCGACTGGTGATAACCGTACAATGGCTCCGTGGAGTCAAGTCGTTTCACGCATCGTTCCAACCAACGCTGGGTCAGCTCCAAAGAATTCTTCGCATAACCGTATTCACTCTGCCCCGGGGGACATTCATCAAATGCCATGATTATATCAGCCCCTATCTTACGCTGAATATCCATGACATTTTCAGGAGTAAACAGATGTTTCGAACCATCAATATGAGAACGGAACACGACCCCTTCTTCCGTGATTTTCCGACAATCACCTAAAGAAAAAACTTGAAAACCGCCACTATCCGTGAGGATCGGACGATCCCATGAATTAAATTTATGTAGTCCCCCTGCTTCTTCCAACACCTCTGTACCCGGCCGCAAATACAAATGATACGTGTTGCCCAAAATGATCTGGGCCTTAATATCTTCCTTCAACTCTCTCGCATGCACGGCTTTCACGGTTCCCACCGTACCCACAGGCATAAAGATCGGAGTTTCAATATTCCCATGATCCGTGGTTAACACACCACATCGTGCATCACTGTTTTTGTCTTTCGCTAAAAGGGTATATTTCATCTAATCATGATTTTGAGCGCACAAAGATAGGAATAATTAAATCTAAAATCATAAATCTAAAATTATTTATATCTTTGGTCCAAATTAAAAAAACAAAAAATAATTGTCATGAGGATGTTTTACAAGTTAATTGTATGTATGTTTATCGTGGGGTTTGCCCTACCCGGAAACGCTCAAAACAAGGGCAAAAAATTCACTCTGGAAGATTTTAACTTGACCTACACGTTCAGGACACAAGGTGTTTCAGGCCTCCGTTCGCTAAATGACGGGGAACACTATACCGTGTTGGAAGACAAAGGCAAAAAGCTGGTCATGTATAGTTACAAAACCGGGAAAGCCGTAAGCACTTTACTAGACTTGAACGATCCCAAGTACAAAGCTGTTCAGACTATCCAAGATTACGAATTCAGCCCGGAAGAAGACCGGATTCTGATTTGCACGAATATAAATCCGATCTACCGTCGTTCATTCACGGCAGACTACTTCGTGTTCGATTTTAAAAATAAGGAATTAAAACCTTTATCGGAAGGTGGCTCTCAACGTTTGGCAACCTTCTCTCCTACCGGAACGAAAGTGGCATTCGTGAGAGACAACAACATCTTTATCGCGGACTTACGTTTCGGTTCCGAAATTCAAATCACCTTTGATGGGAAATTTAATGAAATCATTAACGGAGCCCCCGACTGGGTATATGAAGAGGAATTCGGATTCAACAAAGCCTTCGAGTGGGCCCCCGACGGATCTGCCCTCGCGTTCATCAAATTTGACGAATCAGCCGTGAAGACTTACCACATGAATATGTTCAGAGGACAATATCCGGCATACGAACAAAATGCCCTTTATCCCTCAAACTATTCCTATAAATACCCGAAAGCCGGGGAAACCAATTCCATCGTGAGCGTCCACGTTTACGACATTAAAGATCGTGTCACCACCCCAATGAATATTGGTGAAGAGACAGATATTTATATACCCCGTATCAAATGGACAAAAGATCCGAAAAGATTAGCTATCATGAAACTGAACCGTTTCCAGAATCAACTGGAAATCCTGTTGGCCAATGCCCGCGTGGGAAGTACAACCGTGCTTTACCGGGAAGAAAATAAATATTATATCGCGGAAAGCAACTTGGACAACTTGATCTTCATGGAAGACGGGCAACATTTCATCATGAGTAGTGAAAAAAGTGGTTATTCTCACCTTTACTTGTATGCCATGAGCGGTAAAGAAATTCAGCCGATCACTTCCGGTAAATACGACGTGGTTGATTTCTACGGGTACGATCCGGTAAAAAAACTTTATTACTACGCCTCTCACGAAGAATCACCTTTGGAAAAATATATCTACTCTATTGACTTAAAGGGTAAGAAGAAGAAACTCACCCCGACAAAAGGATGGAATGAAGCAGAATTCAGTAAATCATTCAAATACTATATTAATATAGTATCTAACGCGGATATGCCTCACGTGTATACCCTGTACGCGGCAAACGGTAAAGCAGTCCGCACGCTGGAAGACAATGCCGCGTTGAAAACGAAACTGACAGATTACAATGTTGCCAAAAAAGAATTCATACAAATCCCGGCAGCAGACGGAACCACCATGCTAAATGCATGGCTCATGAAACCCGTGAATTTTGATGCATCAAAAGCTTACCCGTTATTAATCATCCAATACAGTGGGCCGAACTCTCAGCAAGTAAGCAATAGCTGGGGTATGGATTGGACACAATACCTAGCACAAGAAGGTTATATCGTGGCTTGCATCGATCCTCGCGGAACGGCTGCCAGAGGGGAAGAATTCCGCAAATGTACCTATATGCAACTCGGAAAAATCGAAAGTGACGATATGATCGCCGCCGCAAAATGGCTTGCCGGACAATCTTACATTGATGCACAAAAAGTAGGTATCTGGGGTTGGAGCTTTGGCGGATTCATGTCATCACTTTGCCTTATGAAAGGGAACGACGTGTTCTCCACGGCTATCGCCGTTGCTCCCGTTACTCACTGGGGATTCTACGATTCCATCTACACAGAACGCTTCATGAGACGCCCGCAGGATAATCCTTCCGGCTACAATGACAACTCCCCGATCAACTGGGTAAAACATTTAAAAGGAAACTTATTGTTATGCCACGGAACTGCTGACGATAACGTACACGTGCAAAACACCTACGAATTATCCGAGGCTCTTGTACAGGCAAATAAACAATTCGACATGCAGATTTACACCAACCGTAACCATAGCATATACGGCGGTTACACCCGGTTACAGTTATACACTAAATTTGTGAACTACTTGAATCAACATTTGAAATAAAATTTCAAATGTTGATTCAAGTTACAGGTTGGCAGGTTACAAGTTACAGGTTTAGCGTCAACGCTTGCACGTCAAGAACCTGTAACTTGTAACTCACCAACCTGAAACAAAAAAAACAGATAAGTTGTGATTCGATCACAACTTATCTGTTTTTTTTATATCTTGCAAACGATAGAAATAAACATGATCTCAGCGTAATTATCTTCGGGATAACCAAACTGAAATCTTAAATCATAAATTTAAAAATAAAAACGTTATGAGTAAATGTATCTGTACGTTAGAACCCAAAGCCATCTGGGAAAACTTTTATAAACTAACTCAAGTTCCACGTCCGTCAAACCATGAAGAAAAAGCCAGAGAATTCGTTATGAATTGGGCAAAAGAAAACGGAATCCATGCTGAAATGGACGAGGCTAACAATATATTATTGAGCAAACCGGCAACCCCGGGAATGGAAAACCGCAAAGGAGTTATCCTGCAAGGTCACCTAGACATGGTTCCTCAAAAAAATGAAGACAAACAACACGACTTCACCAAAGATCCTATTGAAGCATATATCGACGGGGAATGGGTAACCGCTGACGGTACCACTCTTGGAGCAGACAACGGTATCGGTGTTGCCACCGGGATGGCTATTCTATTATCAAAAGATATTCCTCACGGTCCGGTTGAAGTGTTAATCACGGCTACCGAAGAAACCGGAATGGATGGAGCAAACGGCATCCGCCACAACTGGTTAAAAGGAGACATCTTGTTAAATCTTGACTCTGAAACAGAAGGCGAATTGTATGTTGGTTGCGCCGGAGGTATTGATGGAGAGATTGCGTTCGACTACACTCCCGAAGCCGTTCCCGCAGGACACAAAGCATTCCAATTATCATTGAAAGGATTAAAAGGAGGTCACTCCGGAATGGACATCAACTTGGGTAGAGGAAACGCCAACAAATTATATTTCCGTTTCTTGAAAGCAGTCAGCAAAGAATTAGACCTTCGTCTTTCTTCCGTATCCGGAGGAAACATGAGAAACGCGATCCCGCGTGAAGCTTTCGGAATCATAACTGTTCCGGCTGCCAATGCAGACAAATTCCTAGCTAAAGTAAAAGAATACGAGGGAATATTTAAAGCTGAATTAAGCGCTAAAGAACCGAATCTCACTTTCTTTGCAGAAGAAACAGCTCTTCCACAAAACGTGATGCCGGTAAAAGTACAATATAACCTGATAAATGCCATCAAGGCTTGCCCGAATGGTGCCATGAGAATGATTGATTCCATGCCGGACACGGTTGAAACATCCAACAACTTGGCGATCGTGAAAGGTGGAGAAGGAAAGATCGAAATCTACATGTTAATGCGTTCTTCTGTTGAAACCGCAAAAACATCGTTAGCTCAAGTAGTAGCAGCTGTATTTGAACTGGCAGAAGCAAGCAAGATCAACTTTACCGGAGAATACCCGGGATGGAAACCCAATCCGGATTCAGCTATCCGTAAAGAAATGGAAGAAGTTTACATGAAATTATACGGTAAGAAACCGGCGATCATGGCTATCCATGCCGGATTGGAATGTGGTATCCTAGGCTCTGCCTACCCACATTGGGACATGATTTCTTTCGGACCGACCATCAGTTCTCCTCACTCTCCGGACGAGAAAGTGAACATCGAATCTGTAAGTAAATTCTGGGAATTTTTGAAAGCTACATTAGCTGCAATTCCTACGAAATAATTAAAAAAATAGACTCCGATGGCGTTATCGGAGTCTATTTTTTTCTCATTTCCCGAAAAGAATAAAAAGCCGGGACCCTCAAATAAATCAGGCCTTGCCGGTACGTAAAACGCTAGAGATTGTTTCAATTTTCCCCTCACTTTCAAGCCATTTACTCTATTTTTAAATATTTTAACCACATCGTATTGTTTTCTGTATTATCTTTGTATGGAAAATTCATATTATTAAAACATGACTTTAAAGAAATTGACACTACCGGAACTCTTGAAAAATAGTTGTTCCAAGTTTTCAAAAAATTTATCTTTAAATTTTGTCGCAAGCGGAAAAAGAACTTACCAAGATTTATATAACGAAGTTGTATCTATTGCTAACCACTTACTTCATCTAGGTGTAAAGAAAGGAGACAAGGTTGCCATTTTAAGTGCGAATATGCCGAACTGGGGAATCACCCAATTTGCCATCGCAAACATTGGAGCCATTGCCGTACCGATCTTACCGGGATTCTGTTCTACAGAACTCCAAAATATATTGGAACATGCAGAGGTAAAAGTGATCTTCGTTTCCCGCCTACTGGCAAAATGTTTGGAAGGAGTAACAACACCGTTCCTTGAGCATAAAATCCTGATCAATAACTTTGCCACCATGCCGGAAGGATGCTACCAACCGGAAGACTTGGATAAATTGGTCCCGGATATTAATTTGAATAATACAACCCCTCTTCCCGAAGTTTCGATAGAAGAAGAGGATATTGCATCAATCATTTACACCTCCGGTACAACAGGATTCTCGAAAGGAGTAGTCTTAACACACAAAAACTTGGTATGGGATGCTCGTCAGTGTCGTACCATCCAACCTGTAGATGAAACCTACCGTTTCCTAAGTATTCTGCCCATGGCACATACTTACGAAAACACACTAGGACTTTTGTTACCTTTGATGTTCGGAGCACAAGTATATTACCTGGATCGAGTACCGACCCCCAAATTACTTGTTCCGGCAATGCAGAAAATCCGTCCCACGGTAGTTTTATCCGTACCCTTGATTATAGAGAAAATTTACAAGTCGCAAGTGTTGCCTAAATTCACCAGTTCGAAATTGATGAGCAAGCTCTACCAATTCGCTCCGGCTCGTAAATTATTCAACCGATTGGCTGGAAAGAAACTAATGGAAACCTTTGGTGGGGAACTAAAATTCTTCGGAATCGGTGGTTCTAAACTGGATGGTACCGTAGAGCAATTCCTTCGGGAAGCTAAATTCCCCTATGCTATCGGTTACGGACTTACTGAAACAGCTCCTATGGCTGCAGGTTCCAACCCGTCACAGACCTTTCTTCAAGGAGTAGGTCCTGTCATGGAAGGTGTACAGATTAAAATCAACAATCCCGACAAGAGCGGACAAGGTGAAATCTGGATTAAAGGTCCTAACGTGATGAAAGGATACTACAAACGTCCGGAACTCACCGCAGAAACCTTCACAGAAGACGGTTGGTTTAAAACCGGAGACTTGGGTTCTTTCGACAAGAAGAATAGATTAGCTATCCGCGGAAGAATCAAAACCATGATTCTCGGTGCATCCGGAGAAAACATCTACCCGGAAGAAATCGAATCTATCATTAACAACTTCCGTTTCGTGAACGAATCCCTCGTAGTGGAAAATAGCGGTAAACTGGTTGCCATGGTTCATTTTAACATGGAAGAACTTGAAAAACAGTACCAGAAATTGAAAGACCAAGCCGGAAACTACAAGGAAAAGATCAACGACTACATTGAAGAACAAAAACAAGAGCTACGGGATTACGTGAACGCACGGGTGAACAACTTCTCAAAACTACAACTTGTACTCGTACAACATGAACCTTTTGAAAAGACACCCACTCACAAGATCAAACGTTTCTTGTATTGCAAATAATAAAAAAATCGGGTTTTTAGAAACCCGATTTTTTTCTATAAGAGTTTTTCAGACTCATCATTAGGATTAACGATTTTTGAAAGTCATCCCAACCACTTTACCACAAACGTTACGATAAACAGTATCTACCTTTATAACATCTCCATTACGTCCCAAACCTAACACATGGATACTCCCAGTTCTTTCAGTGCTTCCCTCAACTGAAGTTGCCGCCCACATATTGAAACTCTCATTATCAGGTCGGAAGTATAAATAATCAACCTTCGCACCAGGACCGACAACCGTATCTGTATCGTAAATAACCTTACCTTTATCAAACTCCAAGTCATAACTGTATATCTTATTTTTATAAGCATAATACAAATAAGGATCTTCCCGAGACATGGCAAATGCCGTGGCTTTATCCAAATCGGTCGCACCAGAAACTGTATGCTGGAAATACGGAGTAAAATAGTCCCCTCCCATACTCATGCTATAGCCAATATTAAACCGGAGACAATACATATTTGCCAAATCCGTAGTACCTGGTTTCCTAAAAATTCCATAGGCATACCCCGCATCGTTATCCATTTTTTTCCAACCTTTTGCCGCATAGACCAATTCCAAACCAACATTACGGGGATCAAAAGCAAGTGCATCAGTATCTGTTCCTTCTGGTAATGGAACCGGATCCAGTTTGGTTTCCTTTAATTGTCCATATGAACATTTCAAGATATTAAAATGATAATTTTTATTATCATAGAACAAAAGGGTATTATTATTCAAAATTGCATAAGGAGCCAAACTATAGTCACCCGATACTTCAGGATTGAACAACGGTTCATACGCTGCATACTGGAAATCTCTATAATGAAGTTTACCATTATTAATAATAAAATCATAAGTGATTCCCATACCCGTGTTATATAAAGTCGCCACGGCACAGTATGCTTCAGGAGCTATAGGGCTGGGCATCACGTAAAAAAGGCTAGAATAGTCACTGATTTTCACAAAATTAGTCGGCTCTGTCACAACCCCACCCTTATCATCTGCACACAAAATAACAATCATATGTAGATCTGTATCAGAATGATCAATATCCGCTATCCCGACAGGATGGGTTCCGGCATATTCCCCGTTAGCTGCATAGTAGATATTTTGAGAGAAGATTTTGGAAGAATTCAAAAGCGACAAATTTGCATTTCCATCCAAATCACTCAAAATCAAAAGTCCACTATTTTCAGCATCTACCGTAATATCGAATTCTTTCCTAGCAAACAATCCAGTTTCCTTGTCTGTTATTTTCAAGCGCGCACTATACAGACCGGGACCTGCAGCTACATAATATTTCAAATTTCGATCAAATCCCAACGTATCAATTTTTGCATTCTCACCAGCTCCTGCCTTGTACCAATACCACAGGTATTCAAGATTTTCCTCACTAATATTCTTGGATTGAGTAATAGTCGGTACAATACGCAATGTATCATATTGAGTTATGCTTTGCCCCTTAATGGAATCAATTTTTATCTCGTTCGTATCCATGTAATTGTAAGTTCCGAGCTCTTCCATACAGGACGTACACAACAATGCAGTCAACACAGTTATCGTCAACAATAAATATTTCTTCATAGTCGGATATTTAAAAAATTATAGCCCAATCAGATTCAATCACCTGACCATTTTCATCATAAACAGGATAATTTTCCTTGAAATAATTCTGCATTTTCATACCATAGCCTTTTAAAAGATAACGATTAGGCCCGTTATATGCAGGCAACTCCTCAACCCCACAAACTTGTAATATCAATTTGTATTTCGTCTTGCTCCAAGTACCGAAATATTTCTTTCCATATACCAAATCCCACATCCCAGGCTTTTCCAACATATTCGACACTTTAATTAAAGCTTGCTGGCGTTTTGAAAAATCATTAGGAAACTCATCATTTGCAACTATTTGCAAAGCGATACTTACAGCAACAGAATCCAGCAATTTATCCGTACTATAAACTGTAACCGGGACTTTAGTAGTAAATGTACCTTTGGGCAACACATACGACTCTTCCAATGCATCATAATGCAAACCCACCTTTGCTGTTGACAACGTTTCATCTACCGCTACCCGAAAATGCCGATCATAATCTGCAGGATATCCAGCTATCTCCACTGGCACTTCAATCACATGAGAATTTTCCACGACCTTAGCGAAAGAATAAACAATACTATCTGCCTGGGCTCCCGACAAATTGAAATAAATCGTCGTTGCCGTGTTATTAAACCTTTCTTCTACCTGGTCTGTACACCCGCTTCCCAAGAAAAGTAGTAACCCAATTATTATGAAAAACTTTACCATATCTTACTTGTTTCTATTCACAATATTTCCAAATTCAATTTCCGTATCAGGCAGAGGGAATGTGTATAAACTAGGAAAATTTCCATCCACTACACCCTCTATACTTGCGAAATTTTTCCGCTTCATATAATAAAATAATTGCCCCTCACCCACGAACGATTTTCGGTATTCAGCATAAAGTTCAGCATCCAAATCATCTACCCCTTCTTTTAGATTATAAGAAGCACTGATACCAAAACTCTGCCGCACCCGATTCAAGTGCGAGAACGCATCGGATTCCTCTGTTGCAGCCTCTGCTGCTATGTAATAAGCCTCACAACCAGCAATCAGTGAAACATTCACAGGACGTTTACCATCTGAAGCCTTCATATATTTGGCCATATATTCTGTACTACTGTTAGGGTATTCGTGAAACCACTCTTTCCAACGGCTATCGATGGATCCGTATTTATCTGTTTCGTAGATACTGTTCTTCCGCTCTTCTGGAATGATCAGTTGTTCCTCTTTTTCCAATCCGGGATTAAAATAATAGTCAGAATAGTCAGCAAGCTTATCTGAATACAATGAGAAGATGTAACTCGTTGAAGAACACCGACCAGAATTTACGGCTAATTCCGCCCATTTATAAGCCTCGCCCTTATTCTCCAAAAACAAGTAAATACGTGCCAACGAAGTTGTCACCGCATAATAATTCATCCTTTCCCGACGATAACGCAGGAAACCGCCATCTTCATCGTATTCGGCATTATCTTGCCCGCTATTAGTGTAATTTTCCGAATAACTCTTAAAGGCTGGCCCTATTGGGTCTGTTTCTTTCAGCAATGCTTCTGCTTCCAACAGATCCTGAATACAAGTTTCCGCAACCTGCTTCACGGTCTTCTGAGCAAAAGGTACATTTGTCACTTCATTCACATAGGGAATAGCCAAAGCATCTCCTCCCAGTACATAAGAAGGAGCATACATCCGCAACAAGTCAAAATGTAAATATGCCCGTAACCCCAAGGCCTCACCCTTGATGATATTGTAGTTATCCGCCGTGAATAACTCTTTATGTTGATCCATATTCCACAATAAGTTATTCAGATTAGCTATAATAGAGTACATATTAGACCAAATCTGTGAAACAGTAGGCTTAACATCCGCATGTCCGTAATCATATATAGTCATCGGCATATAGGTACTCTCCTCTGACGTTATGCTATAATACTGTGCCAGCACATCCATAAAGCTCATCGTCAAATTACCTCCATAAAGA